>DATDTM010000026.1:0-4590 GCA_035290865.1 Candidatus Nanoarchaeia archaeon | reverse complement strand
TTTCTGTGGGAAGAATCATTTTACTCTCCTCACTATTCCTTTCTCCGCGTCTACCTCTACTAAATCGCCGTCTTTAAAGACTTTAGTGGCGATTTCTGTGCCCACGATGCAAGGTAATTTAAATTCTCTACTCACGATGGCGGCATGACAAAGAATTCCTCCTTGGTCAGTCACAATAGCTTTGGCTTTGTGCAACAATTGTACAAAATCTGGATTAGTCATTGGACAAACCAAGATGTCATCTTTTTTCATCTTTCCGAATTCAGCCATTGTTTTTATTACCACTACTTCTCCCTGCACTTTACCAGAATAAACTACTTGTCCTTTAACTTGATTTAAATCTCCTACTCGTTGCACAAATAAATTAGTCTCTTTGCTTTCATCGGAAGTTAAAATTATAATCTTATTTCCAAATCTTACAACTCCTCTTTTTGGGGAAGTGGGCAATGATAATTTTTTCCCACTTAATCTTTGAGAAATTTCTGTAGGAGTAGATAAGAAAAATTGTTTCAGAGTTAATTCACAACGATGAGACAATTCTTCAAACAAAGGTAAACAACGATTCCCGCAGATTGATACGGTATTCCAATTATCCATTTTTGTGGTAATAAATGAGCGAATAATTTCAATTAATCCATCTATATTAATGCCAAAACGATGAATATTATTCATTTCTTCATCAAATTGTAATTGTACCAAACGGCGATTTTGAGTAATTTTTTCTAGTTCTGCATTTGGGTCTTGATTTAAAATTTCTTTAATTCTTTTTAGATAATATTCAAAACTAAAAGGAGATAAATGCCAATTGCAATTAGCCATCCAAGAGTGTTCTCGCTGATGAGCAGATATTTTTTGGAGGATTAGAAGATATTCTTTCTTTAATCTGCTTTGTATTCTTAATAATTCCCCTGCCAGGATTAATCTCTTAAGCTGTGGGTTAGAATCAATCTCTTTAGCTATTTCCAATAATTCAATTCTCTCATTAACAACGGCTAAATTTCCTTTAGGAGAGGTAAGATTAGCAATGATGCGGTTAATTTCTGTTTCACTTTTACCTTGTAAGTACTTTCCCAATTGTTCAACTAATATCTCTTTAAATATCCAATCCAGAGGTTGGATTACTTCTCCTAAAACCATCACTTTATCAATAATCTCTTCAAACTCTGAAAACAATTTTTGTAATTCTGAATTGCTTAACCGTTCAAGGTTAACTTTCTGTAATTTTTCTGAAAAAGCAAAAGATTCAAGAGCATAGTCTTTCATTAACTCTTGAATTCTAATAAAATATTTCAATCCTTCTTTCAGATAACCTTGATATTCTTCTTCGTAAAACTGGCGAAAATCATTAGCAGTAACAAACAAAGAACCTTCTAAATACATACTGGCTGAATACCAATTTTTAAAAAACCCTAATTTAGAGAAAAATTCCTGGTTAGTTCCCCTAACTATCATACAATCTTCTAAAAAAGGGGTCTCCCAAGTGCCAATCTTTTTCCAAATAGTATTTTTTATTTCTGGAATGATCATTTTAAGAGGTTTTTAATCTGTTCTTTTGTAGGTAATTTTGTTTGGTATTCTGCCACGAAAATCTCTTTTTTAAGTTCACCTAGAGCATAATGGACAGTTTCTTCATCTTTAGTCTTACAAATTATTAAGCCTATTGGCGGACGTTGCCCTTTTCGTTGTTTGTTCTGTTTATACCAATTGAGGTAAGAATACATCTGGCTAACATGCTTATGCTGGAACGGTTCATTTTTAACCTCAACTAAAATATAACAAAGCAGACCTGCATGGAATAATTCCAAGTCAACTTTATCATAGTTTCCTGAAATTAAAATGGGTACTTCTCTTCTTCCTACAAAGAAATCCGGGCCAAGTTCTTGAATAAATTTTTCTAATTTAATTAAAAGTGCGCATTTAAAATCATTTTCGGAATATTTTTCATCCAGATCTAAAAACTCAAAATTATAGGTTTCTTTAAAAATTTGTTCAGGTTCAATAGGTTTTAGGGGAAGTTTCTTCTGAATAATCATCCGACCTTCTTTTAAGACCCTGCCATAAAGATTCTTCATTATTTCCTGCTGAAGTGTTCGTACGCTCCAGACCTGTTCAGCAGCTTGCTGTTGATAGAACTCTTTTTCTTCTTTATCTTTTAACCGCAGAAGTAATCGATAATGATTCCAGCTTAATTGTGCATGCAGTGCGTGCACAATCGGATAAGCACGATAAAATAGCACTATCTCATAAAGTAACCTTTTAGAAAAACCAAGATCCAGAGCCAGCTTCTTGATTAAATGTTCACCGTAATCTGCTCTCTCTTTATGTTGCAATTCTTCACGAATGATTCTTTCCCCAACTTGCCAATAGGTCTGGACTCTCAGATTATCCACTGCTTTATAGGCCTGATACTTAGCTTTAGTTAAAAGAGACTTTAAATCTTGTAATAGTTCGGGATAATTTTCTAGAGCATTTTTCATCCTATCTTCCTCACTATTCCTTTCTCCGCGTCTACCTCTACTAAATCGCCGTCTTTAAAGACTTTAGTGGCGATTTCTGTGCCGATGATACAGGGCTTGTTCATTTCTCTGGCCACAATCGCTGCATGACAAGTGATTCCGCCGATATCAGTTACAAAAGCAGCCGCTTTACCCATCGCCGGAAGGAAGTCAGGAGTAGACATGGTTGCCACTAAAATATCTCCTTTCTGCACTTTGAAACATTCTTTTGGGGTTAGCACAATTTTAACCCTGCCCTGAACTTTACCCGATTTAGCCACCAAACCTTTAACCTCAATAATATTAAAATATCTTTTTTCTTCAGCTAATTGCCCACCTAGAATTAATTTTATTCCCTCATCTTCAATTTGTAAGATAAAATTATCTCTTCCCCGCAACAATTCTTTGGAATAAGATAATTTTCCGGATAGAATATCTTTCACTTCTTCTACCCTCAAACCACATAATTGTTCGTACTTAATTTTATCTGAAAAGTATTTTTCCACCATTTCCCGGAATAAACTACCGCCGTAACAAATTGATTCCCATTTCTGAGTCCGAGAAAAGATTAATTCTTGAGCAATCTCCAGATAAAAGTTTTTATACTTTTTTTCTTCAATCACTTTTTCGTTTTCGTTAAGATCAGTCTCTTTCAATATCTGAAAAATCTCTTCCACATTCCAAGGCCTGCTTTGAAAATATTTCATTCCCAAAAATCCAAATTCTTTTTGAAATTGGAGTAGTTCTTCTTTCAAACTAAAATTATCCAGAGATAAATCATTAGTGTATTTTCTCGCTAGCTCTTTCAGTCTTTCAAAAGCTAAGGAAGTCTGGGTTTTCTTTGTCTGGACTGCCTGTAGGGGAATATTAAACTTTTTTAATTCAACGGCAAGAGGCAGTTCTAAAATATGCCAGGAAATGCTTTTCCCAATTTTCATGGATTCTTCAAAGAATTCTGAGATGATTTTGGGATTCTTACTTGCTTGAGGCATATTTTTAATAAATTTCTTTAAGTAATTTTTATAATCTATATCCACTTGTTTTAATTCCGCAATAATCTCTTCGTATCTTTCTTTAGGCAAAAGTTTATTTCTAATTTCCTCTACTTCTTCTTTCGGCCAGGTGATGTCTCCCGTTTGATGATTATAGCATATTTTTGGAAAATCAAAAGAAAACCCAAAACGCTTAAAATTAGAATATTTAAAAATAGAGGTTAAAACAAAATCTTGGGTAAAAATATCAGAGATATGATTAGCTAAAACCACTCCTCTCGATTTATCGTTACCCATTTTAACCAAAAAAATAAAAAAAGAAGATCTAGATCTTCTTATTTCTCTTTAAACTCTGCATCAACAACTTTATCGCCTTTATCCTCGCTGCCAGAATCATCACCGGAATCGCCAGAGTCTTCGCCTTCAGCACCAGCTCCCTTTCCGCTAGTTTTCCCTTGGCCCTGTTTAGCAGCTGCTTCCTGGTAGATCTTCGAGCCGATTTCTTGTACTACTTTATTCAACTCTTCGATTTTCTTATTGATCTCAGCAGGCTCGCCCTCTTTCTTGGCTTCCTCCAGCTCTTTGATCTTCTCTTCGATTTTTTTCTTGGTTCCAGCATCAACTTTATCTGCAAACTCTTCCATCACTTTTTTAGTCTGGAAGATTACCGCTTCAGCATTGTTATCAGCTTCAACTTTAGCTTTGCGTTTCTCATCTTCAGCCGCATTTTTCTCTGCTTCCTGCCTCATCTGTTCTACATCATCTTTACTTAAATTTCCAGTACCAGTAATTTTTATCTGCTGTCTTTTACCTGTACCTAAATCTTTTGCAGATACGTCTAAAATACCATTAGCATCAATATCAAAAGCAACCTCTACCTGAGGCACTCCTCTTGGTGCGGGCGGTATACCCACTAAATCAAACTGGCCCAATAATTTATTATCTCCAAACATGGGACGCTCTCCCTGGGCTACTCTAATGGTTACTGCAGTTTGATTATCTGCTGCCGTGCTAAAGATCTGGCTTTTCTTGGTGGGAATAGTAGTATTCCGATCAATCAATTTGGTCAGCACTCCGCCTAAAGTTTCTATTCCTAAACTTAA
>DATDTM010000025.1:0-14415 GCA_035290865.1 Candidatus Nanoarchaeia archaeon | reverse complement strand
TACTTCCCTTTGTCTTTGCTTCTTTAAAATATTTAACAACTGCTTTCTTTAAGTATTCACAAAAAGCACATCTTCCATCTCTGCCTATACCGAATATTCTAATTTTACCCCCACCCAAGAGTCTTATGTTGTTTCCAAAGTGATAACCCTCTTTTTCAAATATTTTCATTACCTCAAAGTATGTTTTCTTAATTTGTTCATCAGTAACTCCATTAATATCTAATCCACATTTAAACATTCCACCAATAAAAAGTTGGGAATACTTAAAAACTTTACTTAACATTAAGAACTTTATTTAACAATATCATAAAGTATATAAAGCTAATATTGAAAGAATCTATTTATGCGAAAAGTTGTATTAATTTTTATTTTTCTCGTCTTGATAGCTAGTGTTAGCGCTACTGAGGAAAATACTAAAGAAGAATGGACAGGTATAGAAACAATAATATTAATTATGATGTTAGGAATGCCTTTCATAATTGGATTATTATTAATGTACTTCTTCATCAATTATCACATAGACAAAGATAAAGAAAAAGGTGATAAATTTGAAGAATATATTTGTGATCTTCTTGATAACAAACAGTGGGAAATTTTAGCATGGAATCGGGATAACTATAAGAATAGAAATAGGTATATCAAAAATGATGCAGAACCACCAGATTTCAAAATTAAAAATAGAGACAATAATAATGTTTACTGGTTAGAATGCAAATATCGAAAAGATTTCTTGGGTGGAGAAAAAGAACATATTTTCTGGGCTAAAAAACATCAGATAGAAAGATACAATAAATACGCCCAAGAGAACCCCTGTTTGATAGTTGTGGGAATAGGAAATAAACCGGAAGAACCAGAATATCTTTATCTAGTACCATTACAAAGATTGAAATATCCCAAAGTATTTAGAAATTATTTAGATTCTTTTGAAAGAAATCCTAACCAAAAGTTTAGGAGTAATGAATTTTTGAATAAATTAAAGTTAATAAAAGTGCCGCAATCTCCTTATAATGAGAGAATACCCCATTTTATACCAAAGGTAACACTTTTAGTTGAAGCAGAAGTGGGTAGTCATTTGAACTTTAAAGTTGAAGTTATAGCAAAAGAAGAGTTAAATGTTCTGAAAAGAGGTAGAAAATTAAGATTAGAAAATATTTTAATAGAAGATAGTTCTGGTAAATTAACATTAAAACTGTGGGAGGATGATATTGATAAAAATAATCTTCAGGTGGGGGAGAATATATTAATTAAAAATGGCTATGTTAATTCTTCAGATACAAAAAAATGGATTACTTTAGATAGAAACAAGAGTTCAAAGATAATAAAATAAAAATGAGAAGCATTAAAAAAATTTTAATCGAAAAAAGTACGGGTAAAAAATATTTGGTTAAAGACCTAGAAGATAATTTTCATACTTCTGCGGGAGTTATTGCCAAGAAAGATCTGGCTTCGGGTAAAGAAGAAGTCAAATCCAATCTGGGAAATAGTTTTTATTTGATTGAACCTACTTTCTCAGACTTATGGGAAAACCTAGCCAGAGGACCGCAGGTGATTATCCAGAAAGATATCGGCTTGATTCTGGCGAAGACGGGGGTAAATAAAAATTCTAGTGTAGTAGATGCAGGGGGAGGTTCGGGCTCGTTGTGCTTCTCTCTGGCTAATGTTTGTAAAGAAATTACGGTCTATGAAAATAATCCTGAACATTATGAAATATTGCAGAAAAATGTTAAATTGTTTGGATTTGAAAATACTAAATTAAAATTAGCAGATATTTCCAAAGGGATTGCAGAGAAGAATCTGGATCTGATTACTTTAGATTTGCCCGAACCATGGAAAATTACCTTGCTGGCAGAGAAAGCTCTGAAAAATGGCGGGCATCTAGTGGTTTACTTACCAAACTTGCACCAAGTAGAACAGTTTATTGAGAGTACGAAAAATACTGGGATTAAAGTGGTAGAGACTCTAGAGTTGCTTGAACGCAAATGGAAGATAGAAGATAAGATCATGCGGCCGGAATTCCAGATGTTAGGGCATACTGGATTCTTGACGTTTTGTAGGAGATTTTAGAACAATTTATCTCGTAAACTTTTTTCTGTAAAAACAAACCAATCTTCACCTAACCTTCAACTTCTTCTTAATTTTCTTTATATCCTTCTGCAGTTTCAAAAGCATCCGGTGCGAATTCTCATCAATATGCAGATCTCGCAAGTCTTTTTCCAGATCTAACTCGGCCCTAATCTGGTCACGCTTAGAGGCCCGGTTCTGGGCCATTAAAATAACCGGAGCTTGGATCGCGGCCAGACAAGATAAAATTAGATTTAAAAGGATAAAAGGGAAGGGGTCATAAACTCCAAATAAAGCAAAAGTATTTATCCCAATCCAAATAAAAATAAATAGTAGAAAAGAAAAAATAAAGCCCCAGCTTCCTCCGATCCTGGCAATAGCATCAGATAATTTCTCTAAAGATTTAAGATCTTTAGTGTATAAAGATTCTATTTCTTTTAGGGTTTTCTCTGCTTTACGAATCTCTTGATGGAATAATTCGTTGATGTCCAATTCAAATTCGTTGGTTTTGGTCATAATTAATAAAGATTTAAACTTTGGTTACACTTAGAGGAAGATAGAATGAATCAGAAAGTTACAGTATATAAAGTTTGTGAGAAAGTTACTTTATTGATCGAGGATCGCGATTAACCGCTTGGTAATAAGCGCGGATAGCCTCATTGCCTGAAATTATACGAGTAGCCATCTCTCCAAGAAGATTATGATAAAATTTACAACAAATTCCCGGTTCTCGGTATTCTAAATCGTCTCGCTCATTCTCTCCTAAACAGAGCAATTTAACTTGATTTACAGCTACTACTGAAGCAGAGCGAGGATTAGAAGTGAAAAATCCGATCTCACCAAAAAAATCTCCGTCTTTCAATTGGGCTAAGACTTTATATTTTTTCTCCCGCATCTTTTTTAATTCTTCTCTAACATGAATAGCGGTTACTACGGCCACCAACCCGCTTTCGATAATATAAAGATTATTTCCTCTCTCTCCCTCTTTAATAATAACCTGGTTAGGTGAATAATCTTCCCCACCTGTAAATCTCAGAAAAGTTTCCAGCTCAAGATCATTAAACCCTCGAAATAAAGAGGTTTTACTGATAAGGGCTATAATTTTTTCAGTGAGAGCCATAAACAGATTAATCTTAGCAGTATTTAAATTAATTTTGTTGCTGTAGAATAGATTTGATTAGATAACAATTGGCAAGAATAGGCGATAAGATTAAAAAAAACAATTCTTTAATGATTCTTAATCAATAAATTACATACCCTTTCTGTTTCGAAATAAACTCTTTAGCTAACTCTAATTTAGCCTTATTCTCAGCATAAAGGGTATAAAGCAGTTCTCCTTTCTTCACCCGCTCATTTACTTTCTTATGCAGATATAATCCTGCCCCTTTATCTTCGGGAGCGCCGGCAATCCTGGCCACTTTAGCGATGATATCATTATCTATTTCCCGAACAGTTCCAGCTTTTTCCGCTTTTGTTCCGCACCAGCATTCTCCTAATTTGGGTTTAGGCTGTCGGCCCTGAGCTTCGATAATTTCCTGCATCTTATGGTGAGCTTTACCGCTTTCCAAGATTTCTTTTGCTTTTTCTATTCCCTTTCCTGGCTTATATTTACTAGTCATCTCTAAGAGCATCCCCGCTAAAGAGATGGATTTGTTTTTCAGGTCTTCGGGAGCAGAAGGATCGTTTCTTAATACGGCGAGGACATCTTCTGCCTCTAATAAAGGGCCCACTCCTCTGCCTACCGGTTGAGAGCCGTCGCTGACGATAACTTTTACGTGCATGCCTAATTTTCTTCCGATCAATTCAAACATCTCTTTGAGATGTTTAGCCTCTTCCAGAGATTTAACCTTAGCTTTTTTTCCCATGGGAATATCTATCAGGACATGATTAGCAGAAACAGAAAATTTTTTGGCCATGACTGAAGCTAGAAGCTGGCCTTCGGCATCAATGGATAAAGGATGCTCAACCTCAATGATCTTATCATCAGCAGGAGCTAAGTTCATCGAACCACCATGCACGATGCAGGCTTTGGCTTTATGCACGATGGAAATAATTTTTTGTTTAGACAGCTCTACTTTAGCCAGGCATTCCATAGTATCTGCAGTTCCTGCGGGTGAAGTTATGGCTCTAGAACTAGTTTTAGGTATAGTAAATCCAGCAGCGGCGATGATGGGAATGACAATCATGGTGGTCCTATTTCCGGCCAGCCCTCCGATACAATGTTTGTCTAAAGTAGTACCCTTAAACTTAATCTTATCTCCGGTATTAACCATAGCTTTGGTCATATCTACAATTTCTTCATGGCTCCAGCCGTGGGTAAAGCCTGCAGAAACGAAATAAGTCTTTTCGATGTCAGTAAGGCGATCATGAGTTAAATCGTCCATGATATGATATAACTCTTTATAATTAAGCTTCTTTCCGTACAATTTATCCCGGATATGTTTTACTGCTTCTGGTTTACCGGTAAAAGAAATATTTACTAAAGAGCGGCTGCGCACATTTAATCGGTCTAATACTTCTTCAAACAAACCAATCTCTCCTTCCGGGACTGCTTTTTTGCTTTCAGAAAGGTCTAAAATACAGGTAGCTTCTTTTTTTCCATGTTTGACTAAAACCCGATCCCCAGAATGGAAATCTAATTTTCTGGCGTCTTTCTCATTGAGAATAGCCACCATGGTTCCACCGGTAGCTATATTCATATCTTTCACCCGGAATTTCATGATTTACCTCTTTTTATAACTCTTTTATTTAATACTTAGAATTAAACTGTTTGGTTTTATAAGGTTTTCTGGAATTTAGGTGGATGGTTTAACCTTAAACTTTAAGAGAAATATGAAATATCTGAATCAACAATCTTTCTCCACACATTCTCCAGGATGAAGCTTCTTGCAGACTACGCACTGATCTCCCACAAAAGCTCCTAACCTTTCCCTGCCAGAATCATACTCTTTGCCCAGACCATTAACTTTGACTGTGCCTTTTTTCCCGAGATTAGATATTTTCACTCCGGCACTGATTCTAACCTTATCTCCCAGCACTGAGTCTTTAATCTCACAACTATCTTCTAATTCTCCGCCAGCTCCGATAATGGTATTAACTAATTTAACTTTCTCCCCTATCCGAGTGCCGTCACCGAGGGCAGTAAATCCAGACAGCTCACTGTTCTCTCCGATGAAACAGCCTTTTCCAATGACAATATTGCCTTTTAAGATGCAGCCGTCCTCAATCATAGAACCTTCGCCAAGATCTAAAGAACCTTCAATAACAACTTTTTTTCCTAATTTGCCTTTGATGAAGACTTCTTCTTTCTCTTCTAAGAGTTTCTCAGTAGCTTCTAAAATATGCCAAGGATAACCCACCGGAATCCAGTAGCCCTGGACTTCTTCATAATGCATCTTTCCTTCTTTGGCCAAAACCTTAACTGCATCAGTAAGTTCGTATTCCCCTCTTACTGAGGGCTCGACTTTTTTCAGAATTTCAAAAACTTCTGGGGAGAAAGAATACATCCCGGTATTAACCAAATGGGAGATTACTTTTTTTGATTTTTCTACAATATCTTTAACCAGACCTTTCTCTACTACTACTGCTCCGAAAGCGGAAGGATCTTCTTTATACTTGACTAAAATACAATTATCGTACTTAGAAAGATTGACCATATCTTTTCTAGAAAACAAATCGTCGCCGTTAAGCACCAAAAATTTATTTTGGATCAGCTTTTCTGCAGTTAAAACGGCATGACCAGTACCTAATTGTTTCTCCTGAATCACATATTTGATTTTCAGACCTTTATAATTATCTCCGAAACGGTTGATGATCTGATCTTTTTTATAACCAACAATAATGATGGCTTCTTCTACCAAACCCAACATCTGTTCTAGATTATGTTCCAATACCGGCTTGTTGGCTATCTCGATCAAAGGTTTGGGTCTGCTCACGGTTAAAGGATACATGCGAGTGCCCTTTCCCGCGGCTAAGATTACTGCTTGCAATTTAGCACCCCTTCCAATTGATCAAATTCTTCAATTTCATGATCTGAAATCTCAAAACCATCTTTGGCTTTTAAATTTTTATATTTTCCCTGATTAATTAGCACGGTCTTTAGACCGAGCATTTTTCCCGAACGAATCTCGGCAGTGATTTTATTTCCGATAACCCAACAGTCGTAATCTGGATAATTCTGAATGATCTCCCAAAAACAGGCTATTTTATTCTCCTCAGTTAAAGGATAAAAAATTTCTTCAAAAAAATCTTTGATTTCCAAAACAGCAATCTTTCTTTGCTGGATCTCTGGATTACCTTTAGTCACTAATACTTTTCTAAAAGTATTTCTAGTTAAGAATTCTTTTACTCCTAGAAAAGGTTTGATCTCCTCTAGATTAGAATAATCCGCTTTAACCACTCCGGAACAAAGGTATAAAGTATCATCCAGATCAAAAATTAAAAGCTTAGGTTTCAATTTAAATCTCATTAATGATGCTCAGGAGCACCTGGGCAAGTTTCTTATGATCATGACGGATAAGATTGCGTTTAAGCAAATCTCCGTTTTGTACTTCTTTTAGTTCGCTGCTGAGCAGGTCAGCCTGGATGACTCGAGAATCGTTTTGAAGGTCATTCTCGACTAAATTTCCCTCTTGCTCATAAAATTGAACTAATTCTTGAGGTGGTTTTCCGTTATTAAAGAGAATATGATCAAAAATATCTTTACCGAGATATTTCTTAAATTCTCGGAGATGATCACTACCTTTGAAAGCGGTGGTCTGGCCCTTGCGATTCATTAAGTTGATGACCAATACTTTTACTGCTTTAGTTTCTCGCAGAGCTTTACTTACTCCTTCTACCAAGAGGATGGGGATTAAACTACTATACAATCCTCCCGGGCCGAGAATGATTAAATCTGCATTTTTAATTTCATCTAAAGCTCGGGGATTAACTTTAGGGATAGGATCTAAAAAAATACTTCGAAAACCTTGATCTATCTCAGTAGAAACATAAATTTCTTTTTCTCCATTTAGAAGCTTGCCATTATCTAAGAGCATTTTTAATCTCACTGGATTGATGGTAATGGGAATAACTTTGCCTTTAATAGATAGAATTTTTCCGGCTTCCTCTACCGCAGTCTCAAAACTACCAGTAACCTTCTCTAAAGCGGAGAGAAGAAGATTGCCGAAACTATGCCCTTCCAGTCCTCCAGATTCGAAACGGTAATTGATCAAGCCGCGCATTAATTTGCTGGAATCTGAAAGAGCAACTAAACATTGACGCACATCTCCGGGAGGAAGAACACCTAATTCATCCCTCAGAATACCCGTAGAGCCGCCATCATCGGCCATGGAAACGATAGCGCTAAGCTCTAGATCATACTTTTTTAATCCTCTCAATACGGTAAAATTGCCTGTACCTCCGCCTATAGTCACAACTTTTTTCATGATTATTTAGAAGGTAAGATTGCTCTTTTAAAAGTTGTGGAAAAGAAGGAGAGAAATTCAGAGAGATTAAAAAGAAAATTAAAAAATAAATGAAGATTAAACTTACTCCTCAGTGAAATCTTCAATGGTAGCAGTCATCTCTCCTGCGCTGCTGATGATTCCGCGCTTGAGCAGATATTCCCTAGCGACTAAATAGAAAAGCAAGCCAATAGATTTCTTACCCTTATTATTGCAGGGAACCACTAAGTCCAGCTTATTAGATTGATTATTAGTATCGCATAAAGCGATTACTGGCGCGCCAATCTTATAGGCATCGTCTACGGCATTCTTATCCGGCCAGGGATCGCAGACCATGACAATCTTAGGCTCGAAAAAAGTTTTCAGGTTAGGATTGGTCAGAATTCCAGGAGGATACCTTCCCGGCAAGACTTTTATCCCGGTAAGATCACGTAATTTCTTTAAAGCTTTCCAGCCAGTTTCTCTTCTACTGGTAACCAGGATATCTTCAGGAGCATAATTAGCCAAAAGATTAGCAGCAGTACCAATTCTTTCATCGATCTTCTTTAAGTTGAGCACGCTTAATCCGTCCGGCCTGGTCTTATAGATGAAATTAGACATGTACTTGGTTTTAAATTTAGTTCCAATATGAATCCCGGATTTAAGGTATTCTTTGGAATCGATCAATAAACTTTCTTGTTCGTCGCCCATAGTTATTCACCACATATTGATTATATTTGAGACTAAAAACAGAAGAAAGATTAACTTTCGTCTGCCCTATTTTTTGCCTCAGGCAGCCCTGCTCAATCCAATCTTAGATTAGCGTCGGCTATGTTTTATCTAGAACTGAAGCTTATTTATAAAGATTTCTCCTGCCTATGCCATCTCAGCAATTGGTCGATATATCTCTGATCGCCGAGATACTCTTGCCTTAAAACATTTTCCACTCGAGCAATGGGCCAGGGCTTTTTATAGCTGCGGGCAGAGGTCAAGGCATCATACAAATCTGCAGCCGCGACCATTTGGGCTAATTGCACAATTCTAGGATTATAAATTCTTCTTTCTTCAGTCCCTCTAGGAGCAGTTCTTCGATCTATTCCTTCACGAGGGTATGGTTTTCGTTTATATTCATGATGGGCAACTACAACTTTTTTGGTTGTTTCTAAACTATTATTTTCTGCAAATAAAAAGCCTAATCGGGGATGAGTTTCAATTACTGCCCTCTCTTCTGCAGTCAAAGGGCCGTCTTTAATTAGGATTTCTAAAGGGATATCTTCTTTACCGAGATCATGGAGCATTCCGGCATAGCCTAGAGAATATAATAATCCTTTATTTACACAATTCTCTATTCCTAAATCTATACTTAGAATTCCAACCTGTAGAGAATGATAGAAAGTGCCTAATTCATGCTCTTTTAATCCGGTTAGATAGCCGCGCAGGTCCTTGCATTCAGCCAGCGACCTAAATATAGACCAGGTTTTACGATACTGAGGAAGCATTGGTTGTTAAGAATGGTTAAAGCTTATAATTATTCTGGAATTAGGGTGAGTATGTGCTTTCCGAGATTAAGGAGGTGATAATAATAGTGATAAATAGATCTGATGATTATTGTTTAGTTAATGGAGACAAAACTCTTTGAGTATATTCCATTAATTGGTCCAGAAATTCTGCTGCATTTCGTTGAGCCTCTTTCTTTCTTGGGAATAATCTTCTTTGATCCGAATCCTGCTGATCACAATATCTCTCTTCTACAACAACTTTCCCGGCAGGATTAATGCTAAAATCAATATAACTATTTTCGTTACCAAAAGAGAAATAGTTAGTAATTTTCCCCTCTAAGAACATCTGATACTGATCTGGGCGAGAGCTAGTCAGCAGTTCATCTAATGCGGTTTCAGAGTAAATTGTACTCAAAACCACAACAATCCCATTATTGCCACTCCCCCGATTAAGATAGGAAATATTATCTTTACCAGCTACACCCTCAGTATACCAACCTTCAAATTCTAATCCTGCTTGCCCAAATCTTCTCAAGGCATAAGTAGTCCATAATTCGGGTTTTCTGGTCATAGTTTTGGGTAAATCAGATTGCAATTTATAAATGTTTGGGTTAGTTACTACTACCGGAAGAGTAATCTTTAAAAGTGGAGGATTACCTGCAACCGAATAGGTAAAAATTATTCTCGAACATAACCAGATATCTTGTATCTTCTCACACCTAAATTTCTTTGAAGATAATCTCTTACTAATTTAGGGGAGAAATGCTTACAAGACAAGATAGGAATAATAAATTCTCCTTCTTCCCCAAAAGATTGAAAACTATAAATATGGCTCTCCCTGAGCAGCTGCAAGGAGATCTCTCCAGCAGAGGTTACTCTGCTTTCTAATCCGCCTACTGGATGCATACCTACGTTTAGGACTAAATTCTGGATAACTGAACTAATTCTTTTTTCCGGACTTTTTCCAGAAACGTCCAATATTTGATAATAAACCATTTCACCTGACGCTCTCATCTAACCTCTTCCACTCCCTCTCCTACAATCCTAAACTTGGCTTCTAATCCCTCCGGAAGACTGCGATGTTTTCTTAAGATCAAACCATTACAATTAGCAAATTTTTTTAGCTCGATTAAACATTTAGAACTATATTTCAATAAATCACCGCCGACCATCTTGATATTCTCTCGGTCATCAAAACCGGAATAGACTTGGTTAGTGATCAATACCGGAACTCTTTTTCTTCTGGCAATTTCTACTAAATAGGCTAATTGTCTGCCCAAAGCGGCATTAACATCGTAGACTTCTTCAGACTTGCCTAACTCCAGACGATAAAGCATGGAGATGGAATCTACTACAATCAGGCCTATCTGGTCGTTGATCATCCCGCGCAAAGTCTCAAAAATTTCATTCTGCTCGGGAAAGCTGACTGGATTGAAAAAAATAATATTTTTCAATACTTTTTCAGAATTATTGGTGATCTGCTGGATCCTTTCCACACAGATGCCTCCTTCAGAATCAATAAAAATGATCTTTTTCCCAGATTCAGCGATTTTCGCTGCTGCCAGGAGGCAGAAATTGGTCTTTCCTGTTCCGGAAGGGCCATAGATAGTAGTAACTATATCCATATCATAGCCTCCGCAGAGGAGTTGGTCTAAGAATTTTATGCCGGTAAGTATTTTGTCCATGGATGTTCTGTGGTTTTAATCAGCTAAAGATTATAAAGATTTAGCTGATGAAGTGGGATGTTTAAATAGTGCGATCTTTCGTACACCTCAGAAACTCCATCCCACACCTACCTGCGCCAGAGATAATATGGGATCTTATTGGATATCTCTAATCGGATTATTTTGTCCGACACTACATTTATAAAACAAAAAGATTTCTTATAATAAGCATGAATAAAAAGAGGAATTATTGGCTCTTAGGTATATTTCTGGCAGTTTTAGCGGTCAGGCTAATCCTGGCCTTTGCCCTGCCTAATTTTACCTATGAATCTTATTTCCATCTTAGGCAGGTAGAACAGATTACTGCCATCGGATTACCATTATACCAAGACAGCCTATCCTATGGCGGAAGGGAGTTGGTTTTCCTGCCCGGATTCCATTATTTTATGGCTTTTTTTGATTTATTCCTGCCTTTAGAATTTGCGGCTAAGTTAATTCCTAACCTATTGATGGCCTCTTTAGTCTTAATAGTTTACCTGCTGAGCAAGAAGTTTAGTGAAAATGAAACCGCCTCTTTACTGGCAGCTTCTGTAGCTGGATTCCTACCGATTACTTTTACTACTAACTCTTTTACTCCAGAAGTCTTATTCCTGCCTTTAATTTTATGGAACATCTATGCTTTCTTGAACATTACAGAAAAAAAATACTTTTATCTGTACTTACTAACTTTTTTATTACTATCCATCACCAGCGCAGCTACGGTGCTGCTCCTAATCGGTTTTCTGATTCATTTTACTCTTTCTTTTATGGAAAGCAAAAAAATGAATCGGGAAGAGTTAGAATTGACAGTGTTTTCTCTGTTCTTCTTTATCTGGCTGCAATTTCTTTTTTATAAGAATACTTTACTCAACGAGGGGATATCTTTTATCTGGCAGAATATTCCTCAAGCCATCCTGATGGAATATTTTCCTAAAGTTTCCATCCCCCAAGCGATTCTATTAGTTAGCATCATCCCTTTTGTAGCCGGAATTTATATGGTCTACCAATCTTTATTTAAAATAAAGCAGCAGAAAGCTTTTCTCTTAGTTAGTTTCGCAGTTTCTACTACTTTATTGACTTGGTTCAGATTAATTGAATTTAAATTATCCTTATCTTTCTTCGGCTTGATCTTAGCCGTGCTCTTCTCTTTGTTTTTCAAAGAGGTTTCAGAATATTTCAGTAAGATTAAGAAAATAAAAACTACTAAGTTAAGTAGCTACCTACTCCCAGGAACTATCTTACTTTTACTCTTGACTACTCTGTACCCCGCAGTTAATTCCGCTTTAAACCAAGAGCTTCCTTCCCGAGGAGAAATTGAGGCGTTTAAATGGATTAAGATTAATACCCCGGCTAATTCCGGAGCGGCTGCTTTATTAGAAGAAGGCCATCTAATAACTTATTACAGCAAACGGGAAAATTTTATGGATGACCAGTACACATTAATCAAAGATGTAGATAAAAGATTTGGAGACTTAAATTCCCTCTTCAGAACTAAATTCCAGACTCAGGCTTTAGGAACACTTGATGATTATAAAATTAATTATCTAATCTTTACCCCTAAGGCTAAAGAGAGATACGGGGAAGAAACTTTTGGTTTTCTCTCTAAAGATTGTTTTAAACTAATTTATGATCAAGAAACAAAAATTTATTTAGTGAAATGTGAATTGAAGTCTTAAACCATGAAAACTAAACCTAAAAACCAATCAGAACTGAACTATTGGGAACATCTGATTAATTATCAAAAAATATACCTGGTCCTGTTAGTAATCCTGATCTTAGGAATCCCAGCTCTAACTAACTATCTGCAGGGAGAGCCTTTAATCCGGGGCGGAGAGAGCTATGGCCATCTTTCCCTGGCGAGAGAGATCAGCTGGAACAATTTTTATTATTTCCCGCTAAAATTGGTCGCCGAGACTCTTCCTGAAGAAGGGCTGATTTTTATCCAGGTGATTTTGGCAGTGCTTTCTATTCTATTATTTCTAAGATTAGCTCCGCGGTTAGGTTTAGAACAAAAGTTTACTTTTTGTTTTCTAGCTTTGCTAATAATCTCTCCGACATTTATCTTTGCCTTCACTACTCTTTCTGCTTATTCCATCTATTTATTTTTAGTCTTAAGCGGGTTTAACCTATTGGTAAGCAGAAAGAAAAAATTTAATTCTTTTTCAGTAATTCCGCTCATTTTAGCTACATTTATGGACTTTTTTAGTTCTCTGCTCTTGATAATTTTATTATTGATCTATCTTTTCTTTATCGTAAATAAAATTGATAATCATTTATTTACGATTAAAAAGCCTTTCACCTTTTTTAACTTTAAAGATAATAAGAAAAAAATAACTGTGATTAACTTAGGGGCGGTGGGGATATTATCTATAATTAACTTATTACTTTTGAAAGTACCTTTTATTCTGGGTCCATTCCATCTTCAGAAGATACTGCCAGACTTAATCTCTGACTTAGGCGGACTTAGCGGGATTAATCTTTTCACCTTGCTTTTAGCAAGCATAGGGTTAATGCTGCTCTGGAAAAGAAAAAATTCTTATCTTTTCTATGCCTGGTTAATCTTGACCTTAATTCCATATTGGTTCAATACCCATACGATATTTTATCTTTCAATCATCCTAACTTTCTTTGCCGCCCAGGGTTTATTAAAACTATTCCAAAAGCAATGGAATTTGACCGAATTAAAGAAATATACTGGTTTAGTGGTCATTTTAGGCCTGTTATTTTCCACTGCGACTTATCTTGAGCGGATAAATGATAAAGGGCCCAGTACAGAGATGGTCAAAGCCTTGTATTGGATCAAAACAAATATTCCTGACCAGAAAATCGTGTTTTCCGATCCTCAGAACAGCGATTACATCCTATATTTCAGCGGGAAACAGTCATTTTATGCCTTTGCAGAAAATGATCTCAACAAAAAAGAACTTAGTCAAAGAATCTTCTCTTCTCTCTATATTGATGAACTCTTCCCATTATTAGACCAAAACCAGATCTCGATTATATATATTACAAAAGATATGCGCTCTAGACTTTCTGCTGAGCAAGGGCTATTATTCCTGCTGAAAAACGAAAGATTTAAAATAGTCTATTCTTCTGAAGATGCAGAGGTATGGGTGTTTAGCTAATTACTGGATAAAACTCAGTTTTTAGTGCTAAAAAAAAGATTTAGGGGTTGCCTCGGATGAATTTAGGGATAAATATCTTTCTTTGGATTACTTATCTAATTTCATTATACTTTTCAGTATTCATTTTACTGATCTATCTGGACAAAAAAGATGTATTCAGGAAAGAAGAAAATGATTCTTCTGAGCAGGATGGAAAAAGTCATTCTTTGCAAAAATTACCTCTGATCTCGGTTTTAGTTCCGGCTTTTAATGAAGAAAAAACCATTATCCGTACTTTAGAATCGGTACATCAATTGGATTATCCTAAAGAAAAATTAGAAGTTATTGTTATTGATGACGGATCTAAAGATAAGACTAAAAAGATGATGGAGTGGTATATCCAGGACAAGTCTCAGTTTAAATTAATTTCTCACCAGAATTGCGGAAAGGCTGCCTCCCTGAACAAAGCCCTAAAGATCGCTAAGGGAGAGTTCTTTGCCTGCCTGGATGCAGACTCTTTTGTAGACCGAGCTACACTAAAAAAAATGCTGGCCCAATATTATTCTGAAAATGATCCTAAACTAGCTATCATCACTCCGGCCATGAAAGTTTACCAGCCGAAAAA
>DATDTM010000024.1:0-2082 GCA_035290865.1 Candidatus Nanoarchaeia archaeon | reverse complement strand
TAAGTTCAAAATTAAGTGCACTAGAATTAAAAGCATAATAATTCGCTTCATTGCAGGCATTTTGAACACACATATTCTGAGTACAAAAGATCTCTACCGGCTTATCTTCGCAGATTAAATAACATTCGCTGTCTGTTTTGCAATATCTGGGTTCAACCACTATCTGTCCGTTACTATTATAATCCAAAGCCGCAGGAAGAGTGAATCCGATTATGACTAAAACTAAGAGAACCAAGATCATAATCTGACTGAACAATTTCGGATTGGATTTGGTCATAAGAATAAAGAAAAAGAAAAAGGAATTAAAAGCTTTTCCTTTTTATTTGGCTGTTATTGAACTATTCTACAATTAAAGTCCCGCTCATTCCTCGCCAGTCTTCACAGCTTTTGCATTTAAACTCAAAATTTCCTACTTTATTAGCTGTAAATTCGAAGGTAGTTGCTTTATTGATCACTTTCTCAATATTATAACCAGGTAAAGCAAAAGTAAATTCTATTCCCACAGGAATGATGCTTAATTGTATAATATCCCCTTTCTTTACTACTATCTTATTCGGGCCGAACATCCATTTCTTAGCCGTTAAAGGGATCATTTTCACTTCTGTTACTGTTTTTGTATCAGTAGCAGCTTCTGTAGAAAGTGCCGGGATCGTTTCAGTTGGTTTAGTCTCAGCAGGTTTAGGTTCGGTGGCCGCAGGTTTATTTTCTACCACTGCTGGCTTCACTTCCTCTGCTTTAACCGTTTCAGTATTTTTCGCTGCTGCTAAAGCCGCTTCGATCTCAACTTTAAAAGTGCCATAAGGTTGCGCTCCAGAAATCAATTTTCCGTTGATAAAGAAAGCCGGAGTTCCCGATACCCCATATTTCTGGGCATCTGCTAAATCTTTCTTAACCTCTTCAGCCATCTTGCCCTTATCCAGACAATCATTGAATTTAGCTGTATCTAACTTTAAATCTTTAGCATAACCTTTCAGGTTCTCTACCGCTAGATAATCTTGGTTCTGGAAGAGATAATCATGCATTTCCCAGTACTTGCCCTGTTCTCCAGCACATTCAGCAGCTTCTGCTGCTTTCTGAGCTTTCTGATGGAAATCTAAAGGTGAATCTCTAAAGACATATCTTACTTTCCCAGTATCTACATAATCTTTCATAATTTGAGGGGCAGTCTCTTGGAAATATTTCCCGCAGAAAGGACACTCAAAATCACTGAATTCTACTATGGTAACTTTAGCCTCCGGATTACCCTTCACTGCATCATCATCAATAGAAACTTCTTTTAATTCTACAGCTCCACCAGTTGTTCCGGTTAAAGCACTAGCACTAAGATCAAATCCTTGAGGAAAAAACAAATTTCCGTCTTTGGTCAGATAAGAATCTACGCTCTGCCCGGCTACAGCTAAAGTTATTTTATATAAATCGCCCACTGCTGCTGACTTTTCTACTGTAGCTACAAAAGGCGCCTGTAATAAATTATTATTCACATAAGTCAAGGCTTTATCTTCTGCTTCAGAAAGGGTCAGTTCAGTTCCATTACTATTCTGAACTCCAAATCCTTCGGTATAGATAGAAAAGATTACTAATACTAATAGTATCCCCGCGATAACTTTCCAGGTAGATACTTTAGTAAACATACCCTCTCCAGAGGATTCATCATCATCTGCCCAGGGATTAACTGGTGAAGAAGTTTCAACCACTTTCGGCTCATGGGCAGGAGTAATCTTAATCTCTTCTTTCACTGCTGGCTTTTCTACTTTGCTCTCAGTTTTTGAATTATAAACGGGATAATCATTTTTCTTCGCTGACTTGGTTTTTTTCATGGCTGTTTTTTTAACCTCTTTTTCTTTACGTTCTGCTTTTTTGGACTTGCCTTTTTCTTCTAAGAAATCTTCATCTTTATCTTCAGGAAGGTCCTCTTCCACAAACTCTTCCCCGAAATAGGAATCATTCTCAATCTCGTCTAATTGCTTTTGTTCCATTTGGATCTCACCTCAAGTATATAATAGTCTAGCTGATTTTTAGGTAGTCAAATTGATGATTTATAAAGATTTATGTGGTTTAGAAGATAATTAGCAGAATATAATC
>DATDTM010000023.1:0-5406 GCA_035290865.1 Candidatus Nanoarchaeia archaeon | reverse complement strand
GAGGATATCAAAAATCGGGGAAAGAAGTGGGATCTAGCCTCTACAGAACAATTATCTGCAATAGTTCAAAGACTAAAAAGCAGATTGGGAAAGACCCCCGAAGAAATAAACTCGTCAGATTTTATTCAAAACAATCTTGATGGGATGATTCAACAAGTATTTCAGGGAAGTATAAGATTGGCAGTAGAATTCGCCTTTCCCGATACACACCACCAATACCGCCATAGGGCAAAAGAACTTCGTGAGAAATACGATTTAGCACATTAAATTGAAGAACAAACTGTTCAATATTCACCCCAAATCACCCAAAAATTTATAACCTTTAAACCTATCTTTTCCTTATTATGGCTAAAAGAAGAGGCAAAGGAAAGATTCTCAAAGAAGAGTTGAAGATTGAACAGCTCCAGAAAAAAGAGCTGGAAAAATTAGAATCTTTAAAAGAAGAAATCAGTAAAGATGTAGGCTCGCATCCTTTAACCAAGATCACCCGTTCGGATATTATCAGAAGTTCTATTGGAGCTTTGATCGGCACCGTAGGCCATTTCGCCTTCTTTTACGGGATTGAATTAGCAGAAAGGATTTCTAATGCCCGGGCAGTTTCTCTTTATTTTTTAGCTCTCTTAGTAACTTTCGGCTTTATGTATTATTCTGGATTCAGAAAAGTTAAAAACATCAGAATTTTCCGCTTTATTCCTCTCCGGGTTTTGGTAATTTATTTAGTTTCGTTAACAGTAGTTGTATTAACCTTATTTATTTTCGGAGTGATTGATTTCCAAACTCCTTTTATCCAAGTTTTTAAAGCCGTATCCACAAATTTATTATTAGCAGTTTTGGGCGCTAGCACTGCTGACATCTTAGGCAAAGAGGAGTAAAATGGACCAAAAAAAGATTCAGGAATTACGCACTTTTGCCGGTAACATCAGTAGTGTTTACCAAGCCATCTCTAAAAGGATAGAAGAATTATTGGTCTTAACCAACGAAATTAGGGGCAGTAGCGATCAACATACACTTGATTTATCTACCAGAATCATCCAATTTCTGGATTCTTTGCGCAGCAGTGTAAAACAAGAAAAAAAGTTAGCCCAAAGATTAACCAATCCAGAAAGCCGTAAACAATTTTTAGCTTTGATCCAAAAAGAATTATTAGGGATCAAAAAACTAGAAGCTTTCATCGAACTTTCTAAAAGAAGGCCCACTCCAGAAATTATTACTACCATCCACCAATTATATCAGGAGATTAAAACTGAAATTGATGCCGAAGAAGCAGTATTAAAAAAAGCAGCTTAAACTCTTCCCCTTAACCTTTCCGCTTCCAGGATCTTCTTTACCGCCAGGATATAAGTATTAGTTCTGAAATCATAATTACTTGGAGCATATTCTTTCCAAATCTTATCGAAAGCGCTGACCATCTTCTCTTTTAATCTGGATTTAACCGTATGCTCATCCCAATAATAGCCGTAATTATTCTGCACCCATTCGAAATACGAAACCGTAACTCCTCCGGAATTAGCCAAAACATCTGGCAGCACTAAAATTTTATTTTTATGCAAAATCTCATCTGCTTCCGGCGTTGTCGGACCATTGGCTAACTCTAAAACAATCCTAGCTTTAATCTTTCCCGCATTTTTAGCTGTAATCACTCCGCTTAAAGCTGCCGGAACCAAGACTGCACAATCCACCGTTAATAGTTCTTCATTGCTTATCTTTTTTGCAAGATTATAATCGATTACAGAGCCTTTCTCTTCTTTAGCTTTGATCACTTCAGAAAGATTTAACCCTTCCTGTACATAAATCCCTCCTCGAGAATCTGAAACTGCTACTATTTTATACCCTTTCTCTGCCAGCAGTTTAGCCATATTCATCCCTGCATTGCCAAACCCTTGAATGGCTGCAGTTCTCTCCGTTAGATTTATTTTCTTCATCGCCTCTTCCAGAACATAAACTCCTCCTAAAGCGGTAGCAATATCCCTTACTAATGATCCGCCTAAAGCTAAAGGCTTGCCAGTAATCATTCCCGGAGCTTTCTCGCCGATGATGTTTTCATATTCATCTAACATCCAAGCCATGATCTGGGGAGTGGTATAAACATCCGGAGCAGGAATATCTTTAGTTGGTCCAATTTCTTTATAGAAAGCTCTAACCCATTTTCGACTTAACTCTTCCAGCTCTTTTTCAGATAATTGTTTGGGGTCAACTCTAATTCCTCCTTTACCTCCTCCGAAAGAGATATCTGCAATGGCCGTCTTTAAACTCATCCAGAAAGCCAGAGATTGTACCTCTTCTAAATCCACTTCTGGATGAAAGCGTATTCCTCCTTTGAAGGGCCCGCGGGAATTATTATATTGCACCCGGTAAGCAGGATACTTTTTACCAGAAACTTCTATTTCCGCCTGAAGAATCTTTTGCGGTTTTTTAAGTAATTCTAATTCTTTTTCAGATAAATCTATAATTTTTCCTATTTTATCCAGAAAATAAATTATCTCTTTAAAGCTCATCTCCCCTTTCAGGAAAATATTCGCTTATAAAAGTTATTGAGTTATGCTGAATTTGCGGGGAGAGATACACTCACGACCTAATAAATGCCTAAAACTTTCCTTTTCCTAACCTTTTCGCCAGCTTTTTTAAATCCTGAACATATTTTACCATATCTGTAATTGGCTTCCTGGCCACTCCCGAATCTATCGCTGCTTGGGCTACTGCCGGAGCTACATGAAATAAAACTCTGGGATCAAAAGGCTTGGGGATAATATAATCTAAACCAAAAGAGAATTCTTTTCCTCCATAAGCTTTGGCCACTGCTTTAGGAACTTTCAGATGAGCTAATTTTGCTAAAGCTTTCACTGCCGCTAATTTCATTTCTTTGTTGATAGCACTAGCACGCACATCTAAAGCTCCTCGAAAGATAAACGGAAATCCTAAGACATTGTTAACTTGATTAGGGAAATCGCTTCTGCCGGTAGCCACAATCGCTTCTGGAACTGCTTGTTTAGCTGCCCCATAGGAGATTTCTGGTGTCGGATTAGCTAAGGCAAAAATTATCGGCCTACTGGACATTGATTTAATCATCTCTGCAGTCAAAAGATTCCCTTTAGATACGCCGATAAATACATCTGCTCCTTTCAGCACTTCCGCCAGAGAAGTCAAATTGCTCTCTTGGGCGAATTTAACTTTATATTTATTTAATTCACTGCTTCTTTGTTTAGTTATTAATCCCGCTGAATCGCAGATGAACACTTTTTCTTTTTTAACTCCCAGATCCAGTAATAAGTTAGCACAAGCTATCGCTGCCGCTCCCGCTCCGGAAAAAACAATTTTTATCTCACCAATTTTTTTCCCAACTAATTCTAAAGCATTCAGTAAAGCTGCAGAAACAATAATCGCTGTCCCGTGCTGATCATCATGAAAGACAGGAATAGGTAAACGCTTAACCAATTCTTCTTCTACCAGAAAACATTCTGGAGCTTTGATATCCTCCAGATTAATCCCGCCGAAAGTTGGTTCAAGAGCAAAAATTATCTCCGCTAATTTAAGTGGATCTTTTTCGTTAATCTCTAAATCAAAGACATCAATCCCAGCAAAACGCTTAAAGAGCACAGCTTTACCTTCCATTACTGGCTTTCCAGCCAAAGGACCAATATCTCCTAAGCCCAGCACCGCAGTTCCGTTACTGATTACGGCCACTAAATTCCCTTTAGAGGTATAATCATAAGCAGTCTCCGGTTTTGTTTGAATTTCCAAACCGGGAAAAGCCACTCCCGGAGTATAAATTAAAGACAATTCTTCAGCATTAGCACAGGATTTAGTCGGAACCACCTTAATTTTTCCTGGTTGGGGAAAAGAATGATACTTTAAAGTCTTCTCTTTTAGGTCTGTACTAATGGTTGAATCTTTTGTACTCATTAACTAAAATAGAAAAAGATAAAAGATATAAAGGTTTGGGTCAGAATTTAGTGTTGTTACTACAAAGTAAGTATGACCCGAAACATTTAAGAATAACTGCGCTTTATTGAATAAAAATGACCTTAAGGATGTATTTGGGGACGCTATTCTCGCTAGCCTTGGCTGCAGTTAGTGAAGCTAAAGAATATCAGGTTAAAAACGGCGACTTCTTGACTAAAATCGCTGCAAAAACCGGTCAAACCGTAGAAGAAATACTTCAATGCAATCCTGGCCTCAATTCAGGAAGTATTCTTCACCCTGGCCAAAGCTTAGCCCTAAGTCAAGCCTATCGCATTCAAGAAGAAGATTCGCTATTAGGAATTGCTTATGCTCACGGTACTACTCTCTCAGAATTGTTAGACTTAAATCCGCAATTGAAAGATGAGGATTTGATCTATCCCGGGCAAAGATTATCTTTACCCTGCAGAAAAGCTTCTCAAAAGAAACAACCCAGACTAGAAGAAACCAAAGAAGAAAGCCAAAAATCTGTTCCTAAAAAGAAACAGTTTACCAAGAAAAGATTAAAGTTTCCCAGCGGACTGGAATTAGAAGTAGTTACTGACCCTAGATTGATTGGCAAAGGTCAGGAATTTTATGATCCTTGGAGTTCCGGCAATCCCTTAGTACGAGTAAGAGCAGGAGATTTAGATGAAAAAGTTTCTAAATACTTTACTTTGGGTGAATTTGCCAGAATTGAAACCCCTTCTTTAGTTCGAAAGGAATACACCCAAACTCGTTGGGGAGATATATATTATACTCATCTTCGTTTAGAACCAGACCTGCTCAAAAGATTAGATCGTCTTAGAGCTAAGTTAAACAGACCGGTACAAATAAATTCTGGCTATCGCTCTTATGGCTA
The DNA here is from genome assembly GCA_035290865.1 of Candidatus Nanoarchaeia archaeon. GTDB lineage: Archaea > Nanobdellota > Nanobdellia > Woesearchaeales > GW2011-AR9 > DATDTM01. The sequence continues at coordinate 608 of DATDTM010000023.1, read as the reverse complement.
CAATGATCGTCTTTACCGAAAAGTTTACCATCGTCAACCCACCAAAAGCAGACATTGTTCTGGCGACGGAGTAGATATTGATTTAGGATACAAAGCAATTCGAAGAACAGCAGAATATCTTTTCGCTGATGGCGGAATCGGTAAAGGCAGTACTTTCACTCATTTAGATACGCGTGGACGAAACGCCAGATGGAAATATTAAAAATATCAGAAATAATCTCAAGAATAAACTACTTCCATCTTATCTCCCTCTACAGGAACATAATCTGAATAAGCATAATTCTGCTGGTTATTTACCGAAACATTACCTAGGGTAGGATCAATCTTTAAACCAACTTTTTCCAGCACTTGACCTAGAGTTATTCCCGAAGAATAAATCGAAACAGTTTTGCCAGAAAATTTCACAAATATATCCTTAGAATCACTCTTTTGTCCTAAATCTAAGCTTCCGGTTTTATTCATGACCATAAGTTCAAAATTAAGTGCACTAGAATTAAAAGCATAATAATTCGCTTCATTGCAGGCATTTTGAACACACATATTCTGAGTACAAAAGATCTCTACCGGCTTATCTTCGCAGATTAAATAACATTCGCTGTCTGTTTTGC
>DATDTM010000022.1:0-37784 GCA_035290865.1 Candidatus Nanoarchaeia archaeon | reverse complement strand
TCCTCCTGTTCTATAATCATACCCGTACAATTGAATATCTCTACCCGGACCTAAATCTAAACGTAACCATGATTCTTCATTAAATGCCAATTCTAATTCCGATAATATACTCTCTAACACTTCCGGAGTGGGTGCTGGTCTTAATATTTGAGGGAAAACATTTTGACATGTTTGTCTAGCTCCTTCATATAATTCAATATTCTTTGGAGTTTGATCAGGCAATTGTGCTGGACCTGTAGTGGCATTAAAAGGTAGTGCCGTAGTATACCATCCGATTACATGCCCAACACCACCAGTACGTGGGTCAGTTAATCTTCCACCTTTAACTAATCTTTCTCCATGATAAATTGGATTATTACCGAATGTACAGCTAACCCGATTCGTTACTGCAACTCCATTCTCATAAATAGCTCTTGCTCCATCAACCCTAAAATCATAACTATAATGGGTTAAATTACTCGTATGTAAACGAATTTTTTCTGGAGTATCAACCATGGGAACAGCAGCAAGCATCTTCTGATCAATTTCAGAAAAAGTATCCTCAGAACAAGAGACTAGCAAATCCATTAGAGTTAAATTAGCAGCAAGATACAATTCATGATTATACGCCATAAACATATCTCAAAAAAGAATAATTATAAACTTTATGGTGTTATAACCTCTGAAATAATAATTTCTCCATCACCTTAATAAAATACCTTCAATCCTAAACCATCCATGGACGATCTTATCCGTTTAGCCCTAGAAACTATCGAAAAGAATAAGCAGGCTATCATCTTCGCTCCCAGCCGGGCCAGCGCAGAGAAAACCGCAGAAGAAATCTCTAATTTGACTCACTTTCAACATCCTGAATTAGAGAAAGAAATTCTCCGTGCCGCTTCTACTCCAACTAAACAATGCCGCAGATTATCTCATTGTATCAGGAAAGGCATTGCTTTCCATCATGCTGGTTTAGTCGAGAAACAGAAAAATTTAATTGAAGATGAATTCCGCAAGGGAACCATAAAAATTGTCTGTTCTACTCCAACCTTAGCTGCAGGACTGTCCCTCCCCGCCTTTCGAGTGATCATCAAATCTTTAAAGCGGTTCTCCGCTACCCGCGGTTCAGATTGGATTCCAGTTTTAGAATACCTGCAGATGGCTGGAAGAGCAGGCAGGCCAGAATATGAATCTTACGGGGAAGCGATCTCCATTGCTAAAGATGAAAAAGAGAAAGAAGAAATTCATCAGACCTATGTTCTGGGAGAGCCGGAAGAAATCTATTCCAAATTAGCAGTAGAACCGGTCTTAAGGACTTATCTTCTTTCCTTAATCTCTTCGGGAATCATTAGTAATGAAAAACAGATGAAAGATTTCTTTTCCAGAACCTTCTGGGCTCAGCAGTTTAGGGATTTCGCCAAATTAGAGCTGATCATGGATAAGATGCTCAATCTGCTCCATCAATGGGGTTTCGTCGAGGTTAGCGGTGGAAAAAAGAATAAAGATAATCTTGCATTTGTCAGCGCAAAAGAATTAAATATACCCCCAGAAAAAAAGTTTCAACCCACCCAGCTAGGGAAAAGAATCTCTGAACTTTATCTTGATCCGCTCACAGCCAGACATTTATTAGATAGTATCGCTAACTTCTCAGAAAACAAAAATTATTTTTCTTTACTGCATACTATTTCGCATACTTTAGAGATGCGCCCTTTATTGCGCATAAAAAGCAAAGAGCAGGATAAAGTTCAGGAAGGTTTGGTCAAAAATTATGACCTACTTCTCGAAAAAGAGCCCAGTGCTTTTGATTTTGAATATGATGCATTTATGGATTCAGTTAAAACCGCTTTATTTTTCGAGGCCTGGATCAATGAGAAAGATGAAGATTTTTTGATGGAAGAATATTCTATCGCTCCTGGAGAAATTCGAATAAAAACTGAAATAGCTGACTGGCTGCTCTATGCTTCGGAAGAATTAATTAAAATTGTCTATCCCCATCATCTAGCTTTAAAAGAATTACATAAATTAAGAATCAGGATCCAGAATGGAGTAAAAGAAGATCTCTTGTCTTTGCTGAAATTAAAAGGCATCGGCAGGGTTAGGGCCAGAAAATTAGTCAATAATGGGATCAAAGATTTAGGCGATTTAAAAAAGTTAGATCTAACCAGTTTAAGCCAGATTTTAGGTGTAGCTTTGGCCTTAGATTTAAAGAGACAATTAGGAGAGGAAATAGTAGAAGTAAAGAAAGGCACCAGAAAAGGCCAATTAAGCATAGAAAAGTTTCAAAGATAAGTGAAATCTTCGCTAATTTTCAGAAAATCTTTATCCAGTTCTGACTCAACCGTGGAAAGTTAACTTTATAAGTAACCTTCACCTTAAACTTATTTTAATGATAACATATTATAAAAGAACTATTACTGCCAAACATCTTAAGATTCTGGATTCGTACGAAGAAGGCAGCTGGATCAATGTCATTAATCCCACTCCTGAAGAATTAGAGTCGCTGGAAAAAGATTTTTCTCTCAATCGCGAGCTGCTCGATGAAGGTCTTGATGAACATGAATTGCCCAGATTAGATTCAGAAAATGGTCATCTTTATTTGTTCGTCAAAACTATCTTTCGGGAAAAGAAAAGTTTAGGTACTTTACTTATCATTCTCAATAAAGATTTTGTCTTAACTCTAGCTAAGGATGAACCTCATTCATTGAAACAGATTTTTGATGAGAAAGAAGAGATGATTACCACCCAAAAAACAAAATTTGTGATTAAATTACTTTCTTTAATCAACGATAATTTTGAGTATGTGGTCTCTAGAATAGTTAAAGATGTCCAAAGTAAGAAAAGAATTACCGTAAAATTAAAAGAGTCTGAGATTGAAGATCTTTTACAGGATGAAGATTTTTTAAACAATTTAGTGGTAGGTTATTATTACACCAGCTTGCTCTATTCTAAAATGCTCAAGAAGATAGATATCTATGAAGAAGATAAAGAAGCAATTAAAGATTTAATTGTGGAATCAAATCAGGGATTAAACTTATGCCGTTCTTCTCTAAAAACAATCTCTAACCTGCGCCATTATTATTCTATCATCCTCTCCAATAAGCTTAACCGCACCATCAAGATTCTGACTGCTTTTACTATTTTAATCACTCTTTCTGCGGCAGTTTCTAGCTTATATGGAATGAATATAATTCTACCTTTCCAGCAAAATCCTCATGCCTTTTGGTATATCTTATCTTTCATGGCCGGAACTATGGGTATTTTTATCTATTATTTTTATCAGAAAGGGATATTGTAACGAAAACTTGCCTGCTCGTGCCTAGGGTCACTAACGTTCTCAAGTTCTCTGACGAGAACTATCCGCGGGCTAAAGCCCGTGGCTTTACGGCACTCGCTTATACTGGTAAATTTTCGGAACAGGAATTTAGCGCCATAAAAAGCGGGGCTTTATACCCTGCTAAATTCCTGTAAAAATTTCCCAATCATAGATTCAAATGATATTTTATCCCATTTTTCGGAAAGATTTAACCCATAAATGATTTGATTAACGCTAGGAGATTTTAGTTCTATAATTATTAAGCTTTAACTGCAACCAATAGCGGGTAATGAACCTACATTAAAGAACAAATGCTTGAATAGTGTGTAACTTAATCTTTTAATCAATTCGTCAAAGTTTTAGAACGCTCTACAGCTCATCTAAAGGGCTTTTTATCTTCTTGATTTCTTCCAGTGAAACATGGGTATAAATTTGGGTAGTTTGTAGATTAGAATGGCCTAAAAGCTCTTGAATTACCCTAATATTTACCCCTGAATTCAATAAATGGGTCGCAAAACTGTGCCTAAGCTTATGCGGGGTAACTTTTTTGTTTATTCCTGCTTTCTGGGCTAGATCAGAGATTATTTTTTGCACATTTCTTGACTGCATCTGCTGATGTTTCTGCCCTGGAAACAAAAAATTAGTGATTTTATAATCTTTAATATACCTACCTAGATGTTTAATTACTTTCTCGGATAGGATAAAAATTCGCTCTTTATTCCCTTTTCCTTTAGTCTTTCCAGTTCTATCCCCTAAATTCAGGTCATTAATCTTTAATGAAAGAAGTTCTGAAACTCTTAATCCGCTAGAATATAACATTTCTAAGATAATCCTAGATTTAAGCGTCGGAGCTAGTTCTAGCATTTTTCTAACTTCATCTTGACTCAAGTAAATCGGCAATTTCTTTTCGATTTTAGGGGTGGAAATACCCATAAACCCTTTTTTAAGAATCTTATTGTAATTAAACAATAAAGCAGACCGAACTAAACCTACTGAAGAAGCAGAAAGCTCTCTCTCCGCCAGTAAGTAAGCCAAGTATTTCTTCAGGTCAGCTTCAGTTATATCTATCTCTGACTTGTTGATAAATTCCAGAAAACGCAGGTTATGCAATAGGTAACATTTAATAGTTAACTTACTTGCTCCTTTCAATTGCAGTTCAGTCTTGATTTCATCTAACCCCATTTTTCACCATCTTATTTTATTGAAAGACCTGGGCTTTTTGACCTAAATAAAGCGGTCTCCCTCTCTTTTTCAATTTCACGAACAAAAAGTTCGTATAATGTATATTATACGCACTAAGTAGTATTTATAGGTTTCGGAATGAGAAATCAAAGGTTACGAGATTAAAAGGATAGGTTATTAAAAAAAAGATCATTTCAACCGTATGTTCGATCCGGATTCCAAGCGGAAACATATGGTCGATATACCCTTACAATATCTTCAGAAGTAGCTCCAGCTTCAAGCGCCATTATTGTTCTTACCATAATCCCTTCCACTAATATATCAACAGCCCTGATTCCTTTTGTATCCATCACTTTAGAAAGATATGTCTCTAATTTTTGAATTTCTAATTCTTTTTGTTCTTCAGCCATATTTCCTTTTAATCAATAGTTAGATTTATCTCTTTTTCGTTGATATAATCTATATATTCAAAGTAACTATTCTTTTTCTAAATCTTTTAATCATTACTTAAATATTTAGGGGTAAACCTGTGATTTATTTTGTACTAAAACATTTAAGCACATCTTGAATTATTTAGAACCAATTTAACGCACTGATTAAGTCAAAAACCGCTTATTTATTACAAACAACGCTTAAGAGGTACATACTTAATTCTTTCAATCAACGATTAAATTATAAATCTCAGATAAAACCAGAAAAAATAAAAAAACAAAATTTTTTTAACCCACATAACTCAATTTCTTTTTCTGCTGGATATCTTCTGCTTCCTGACCTTTCTCCATGATGGATTTTAATTTTTCTTCAAACAAAGCTGCTTGCTTATATAATGGCTTAGGATCGACTTTAAGTCCGGTATAGGCATCTAAAGCTTTGATGATCTCTGCAGCTGCTTTGCTGTCAGGCAAGCCGGTTTTAGCCTCTGCAAATAGGGCTAGGAAAGGAACTTTCAATCTTTTTGCCAATAAAGCTCCAGTTGCTCCCACGATAATGCCTTCCATTAATGGTGTAGCTATACCACTTAGTTTTTTAGCAATTCCACCATCGCTGGTAGAATAATAAAATACTCTGCTGGTTTCAGGATTAGGTGAGCCTACCCCTTCCAAAGAGATGATCTCTTTAGCATCGAGAGTTTCAGCTAATTCTTCCACCATCGCAGCTAATTTCCATCCTAGATCCTTGCCGACATTAATCGCATGCACTAAGACCATATTAAACTGTTTATTGTAATGGATAGAAATCGGCTCAATGACTTTATTCTGATGGATGGCAATCATGGCCGGAATCTCTTCCATCTCTACAATTCCGATTTTCTCTGTCTTCAGATGGTCAATTAAAAATTCCACTCCGATAGTTCCAATCAATCCGAAACCGGGAAAACCTTCGATAATAGTCACATTTTTTGGTTTTTTACTTAGAATCAATTTCATTTAACATCACCTTTTTTATTAATTAAGGTCAATACTTTCTTTAGGGTATTTATACTTTATTGTTTTTCAGGATAAAAAGTAAAGAATAAGTAGGTCCTATTCTAGTATCGGGTAAACATAATTTACAAAAACTAAGGCTACTAAAGCCGTACCAAACTTTTTCTTCGGAATTATACTATTACTATACAATTTTATCTCTTTCAATTCATAATCTTCTTCAAAACCATTGGTATATAATTCATTTAGGCTCGCTCTTAACGATTTTCCAGCTTGCTCTTCACTAAAATTTCCGTTATATTCACAAACTAAACCGCCGTATTTCTGGTTTGTTTTCCGGTTATAAAGCCAGCCATAAATAATTCCTGCTGTTGCTCTCCTCCCTTTCTGGGCGTTAGCTGCTGCAGTAATAGTTTCTGCTACTGAGCCATGAACATAATCTTTTGGTTTAGAAACTTCTTTAGCGATTCCGGGTAATATCGAAGAATAACACATATGATTATAACATTCAATCCCTGCATCTTTCAAGGCCAGATGATAAGAACCTGCATGAATGGTAATATTACTTTCACCTTTCCCTTTAGAAACAAAAAAATCTTTCGGGATACGATTGCCAACAAGTATATTTTTAGTATTATCTCTGCTCATTTTCACCTCAGTATATCGCTATTTAATGGTCTAGAAATCAACAATAATAAATACAAAGATCCAAACTTAAATCTTCTACACATTTCTTGATTGCGATAAAAATCCGTCCTCCGTACCTCAATTTAATTTAGTAACTAAAATACTGTCTATTTTTAAATCTTTTTATTACTTTTAGTGTAGTTATAATCTTTAAGAAGAACTGATTCATTATCTTAGGGCATAATAATCTTTATTAAAGAGTATTCTATTACCTAAATTATGACTTTTATTGACTTAGTTCTGGGCGGGCCGGACATGAGTGGCACTACTACTCAAATTGAGGATATAATCGCTTTTTTTCAAGAGCAAGGAAAGGAAGTTAGGGATTTGCGCGGAACAGAGATCGATGCTTTATTTCATGCTCAAGAATTCTCCTCGCTTAATTTTGGTTATACTTCTTTAAAAGAGTTCCTCGCTGAAAGAAAAGAGTTATCTTCTTTTTATGACGGCGTAGTTCATTCTTTATGTAAAAAACTTTTTGATGGAGGAACTAACCAGGATTTACAGGTAGCCTCGATGGTAAAGAATGATATTACTACCTACATTAATCCTGACTCCGCAGAAATCTGGATTATGGAAGAGCCGCCCAAACGAGGAGCTGGACAGACCAACCGCACTTTTGAACAGCAAAGGACAAAATATGGCTCTCAGATTCATCCCCTCTCCGCAGCCCATTGCCATCAAACCTATCGCAGCGACGAATTCTTCCGGTTCAGAAAGATTCTCAGAGAGAAAAGCAAAGTTATTGTCCGCAGCAGAAGCGAAGAGTCTGCTTGTTATCAGATTCATCATCCGCAGCAATTGCCTGACGGAATCTCCAGAGAGCAATACCTAAGACTGCCAGGCCACCAGTTTGCTTTTGGCCATCCTCCGACCCATTTATTTATCGTCTGCGGGCCGGAAACCTGGACTGAAGCAGATTATTTAGAATTGAAAAAACAAAGGAGCGCTGGTCGTAAATTAGATGATCATGAATTAAATCCTGCCTATCAGGTATTAGTTAATCAGAGGTATGCAACTTCCTGGCTGGAAGAGTTGTATGAGCAAGGATGCAGATTATATGGTGCAGAACCGCCCAAGATCTTTAGGTTTAATATCTACGATAGTAAAGAAGCGATAAAACAACAGATGACTGAAAGATTAAGAGAGATTCTTAAAGAATAATTTAGTCTTAATATTAGTCAAAATGCTCGCGACCACCAATACTCACAAACAGGTGGCATGCTCGCCTGTGGGCTCGGTTCGCTCGCAGAATGAGAGCTAAGCATTTTGACTCTTGCTGAAAGCAAGCTCCGAACATAGTGAGGTGTTAGGAGTGCACCACCGCTTAAAAACCGGTGGAAACAACTTTATTCTAAAACCTCTTCTGATTTGCAATGGAGATACAATCCTGCTCTTGGATCAGAAGTTTGATCAACAAGTGAAGCTCCCCACCACAGCAGAGCGGGGGAGATTTCTTTCCGATTAAAGTATAGGAACTATTTGCTACAAAAACCAAAATTCCTGGAAATATATCCAAAATCAGAAAATCGCCCACAATCTTTAAAAATAATCTCCTATTTTGCTAGGGCTGAAGGCCCCGTAGCTTAGCTTGGTCGAGCGCACGACTGATATGGCTGGCTTAAAAGTAATAGCCAAAGCAAGCGACTGACATCGTGAGGTCCCGAGTTCAAAGCAAGCTGACTATTTATTAGTAACTTGTAGAAAGTCTCGGCGGGGCCATCATTTTCTACAAATTTAGGCAAAAACTTAATAAATTAATCCGATTTATCAATAACCGGTGATCTTAAATGGAATGTGTTCAAGCAATTAAGATGGAAGATTGCATACGAAAGATAAATCGGGTAGAGCAGATGTTGGAAGAAATTAAAAGTAGCCTAACTTTATTTGATAAAGAAATGCACTTAAGCATTGAGCGCGGGGAAAAAGACATCGCTGAAGGTCGGTTTACTGTATGCAAGACCGAAGAAGATTTAGATGCTTTCTTTGCCTCGGTTTAAGATGTACGAAGCAGTATTCTCAGATGAGTTTAAAGATCAGCTTGCTAAACTAAAGAAAAAAGATTCTGTGATGTATATTCGAGTAGAGAAAAAGATAAAAGACCTCCTCCTAGAACCAATGCATGCAAAACATCTTAGAAATGCGCTGAAAGGAGAGCAAAGAGTGCATTTAGGCTCGTTTGTGCTGCGTTTTAAATCCGAAGAAAAGAGGGTTTATTTCATTACCTTCAAACACCACGACGAAGCATACTAAAAAAGTCTCGGCGGGGCCATCATTCTCTACAAATTTACCTTCCGAGAAAATATTATTTCTTACTTTCCCAACCACACGGAGGATAATTCTTCATTTTGTTGTTAGTGTATATATATATTCGAAAATAGCTCACCATTACTATAAATCTTTAAATACGGGTTATCATTCCGCAATACTTACATTAAAAAAATCTCATTAAATGAGGGGGTGTATTTAAAATGAAAAAAGTTGTGATAAGTTTATCTATATTATTAGTAATTGTAGTTTTATTAGCTGGCTGTTTAGATTATAAAGCCTATGATCTTCCTAAAGAGGATACCAGCCAGGACGAGCAGAATCTGGTAGATGAGATTGCGGCTATTGAGAACCAGCTCAATACTGAAAAAGTCCAGGCAGAAGAAGTAAAAGACACTTCTAAAGATATAGTTAAAGAACCAACGGTTCCTGAAGAGGTAGCTGGCGAGGTAGTCCTTCCAGAATTAACTGAAAAACCTAAACCAGTTGAGGTTAATGAAAAAGACCTAGAAATTATTAATGTTAAAGAAAACGAATTAGTAAAATTAAATATTAAAGTAAATGATCCAGATAAAGATATAGTAACTTATTCTTTCAGCAAGCCCTTAAGCAAAGAAGGCGAATGGAAAACCAATTATGGTGATGCTGGTGAATATGTAGTTACTATTACTGCTAGCGATGGTAAGCTAACTACTGAAAAGAAGATCAAAATTATGGTAGAAAGAGTCAATGTTCCACCAGTAATCGGAGAAGTTAAAGATATCACTGTAAATGAAGGCGAAACTGTAAAATTCGAGCCAAAAGTAAGTGATCCGAACAAAGACGCAGTTTCCATCACTGTTTCTGATCCATTAAAAGGTGGTACTTTTGTTACTGATCATACCAGCGCAGGTGATTATGAAGTCAAAGTACAGGCTAATGATGGAGAATTAGATTCAGAGAAGAAATTCAAATTAACCGTTAAAGATGTTAATGTCCTGCCTGAAGTTACCGGCCTAAAGGATATTACCGTTAAAGAGGGTGAAACCGTATCCATTAAACCCACCATTAGCGATCTAGACGGGGATAAAGTAAAGTTAACCATCTCTGAACCAGTAGGTCCTAGCGGGGAATGGAAAACTACTTTTTCAGATCATGGTAAGTATGTAGTTACTGTAACAATAGATGATGGTAAAGATAAAGTGGTCAAGAACCTTAATGTTATCATTGAAGATGTTAATATGCCACCTGAAATCGTCAGCGTGGGATTAACCTTAAACAAATAGTTTTTCTTTTTTTTACTTTTTTAAGTTTTTGTATAATCTTAACAGAGCAGGGGTGAAGAGAACAAGATTAATAAAAATAGATATTATCAGAACCACTAAAAACAGGATAAAACATGACCAATAAAAAAACCATCTTTATTCTTTTCGGCTTAATCTCCCTAATTCTTATTATCAACTTTTCTGCCGCAGCCGTAAAAACATTTAAGGTTAAAGAGAATGATCTAGTAAAATTTAAAGCTGAAGCTATAGATCCAGATAAGGATAATATAATTTATTATTATTCTCCGCCTTTAGATGATCAGGGTGAATGGCAGACTGATTTTGATGATGCTGGAGTTTATGAAACTGAGATTACTGCTTCTGACGGAGTCAATCAGGTAAAACAAAAAGTAAAGATTATCGTAGAGAACAAAAACCAGCCCCCTAGATTAACTGATAATCAGATTATAGCTAAAGAAACCCAGAAGATTGACCTAAAAAAGATAGTTAACGATCCAGACCAAGATGTCTTAAGCTATGAATTTAATCCCCCTTTTAATAAAGATGGTACCTGGGAAACAACTTTCAGCGATGCTGGGTTATACACCCTTGAATTTACTGCAGATGACGGGGAATTCAAAGAGAAATTTAGGGTAGGAATAGAAGTACTGAACACTAATCAGCCTCCTCTGATAAAACAGATCTCTCCAGATGAAGAAATCATCCAAATAGAAGAAGATGAAACCTTGGATTTCATGGCCGAAGCTGAAGATCTAGATCAGGATAAATTAACCTATCTCTGGAAACTTGATGGAGAGATTATCAGTAAAGAAAATTCTGGTGAATATATCTTTGATTTTGAATCCGCAGGCGAACATACTTTAGAATTAACCATCAATGATGGTACACTTCAGATTGAATGGATAAAAACAGTTCAAGTTGAAAATATCAATCGCCAGCCAGAATTGAACTTACTTCCCCTTCAGGTAAAAGAAGGCGGAAAAGTAATCTTAGACCTGCCTGAATTAGATTCAGATGCAGATATCTTATCCTATTCCTTTGAATTTCCCCTAGATGAGAAAGGAGAATGGCAGACTGGCTATGAAGATGCTGGAAAATATAAATTAGAAATTACCATCTCGGATGGAGAAGATACAGTTAAAGAAAAAGTCGAGATTAATATTGAAGATGTAGATCGGGCCCCGATTCTAAATCTTCCTAAATATCTGGAAGCAAAAGAAGGAGAGCTATTAACCTGGAATCTCGATGCTAATGATCCAGACGGAGATCTAATTAAAGTCAATTTTGTAGGATTACCAGAATTATTTAATTATAACGAGAAGAACAAAACTTTTACCTTTACCCCCAGCTATGATTTTATTAAAAGAAAAGGCGGGTTCATCAGCAATATGCTTAACCGTTTAAGAGTAGAACGCTTTTTCATAGAGAATAAAGTGATTCCCTTAGAAATCAATGCCTGCGGAAAAGAATTATGCAGCCAGGGTAAAGTAAGTCTGGTAGTACATAACACTAATCGTATGCCTCAATTTTCTAAATTAGGAAATATTACTTTTACAGAGACTGATCTAGTCCAATTCAACGCCGAAGCTAGTGATCCTGATGGAGATATAATTCATTATTATTATGGCCAGCCCTTAAAGAAAAATAGCGGAAAATGGCTGACCGATTATGATGATGAAGGTAGCTATCCGATAAAGATAACTGCTACTGATGGTCAGGAGGGGAATACCCAAACTTTGAATTTAATGATTAAAAAGAAAAATCGTTTACCTACTTTAAAAGTCAAGAAAGATCAGTGGATTATCAATGAAGGTGAGGAAATCAGTTTCAGTCTTTCCGCTAGTGATCCGGATAATGATGCTCTTACCCTCAGATTAGATAATCATCCTTCAGGAGCCTCATTCAAAGAGAATACCTTTACCTGGAAACCTGAATTTAATGCCGTTAAAACTAAAACGGATACAGTCTGGAACAATTTGATCAGCAGCAGCGCTTATTTCAACCGCAAATTTAATTCCGAAAGAGAGAGTTATTGGCTAAGTTTTGTGGCTATGGATAAAGAAGCGGAAGTAATCCACCCAGTTGAGGTCATTGTAAAGAATATTAACCAAGCCCCTCAGATTCTGGATTTGATCCCAGAAAAAGAAATTACTGCTTATGCCGGGGAAACGATGGTATTCAAAGCTACGGTTAAAGATAATGATGAAGATCAATTAAATTATCAATGGGACTTAGGCTTAAGACAAGGTTCAGTCCAGGGCACAGATACAATTACCAGAACTTTTACCAGCGCCGGAAATAAGGAAGTTAAAGTTACTGTAGATGATGGTCGTGATTCAGTAGAACAAATCTGGAAAGTTCAGGTCTACAATCCGATTGCTGAAGAGCAAGAAGTATTAACTCCTGAACCAGAGACTGAACCGTTTACTATTAAGATAATCGTGATTGAGAAGTAAATTTAATTTAAGTACTTCTTTTTTCAATTAATAGGAATATTAATATTTTTCAATTTTAAAAAATTCTTTAAATCTTATCTTTCCAAAACAATAAAGAATAAATACTCCTAGGTTTTATCAAAAAAATAATTAATAAAAAAAGAGGGGGATACTAAATTTAGTATATTTTTACCATGAACAAAGAAATTTCAAAAGATAATCTAAATAAAGAACTTCTGAATAAAGAGAATAATCCTAAAGAACCGGAAAGAGAAGAAAAAAATATTTCCCATCTTCCCGAAGAGGCAGAAGTTAAGAAAAAGACTCAAGACCCCAAAAAATTTCTCTTTGTCTCTCTGGACAGCTTGATCGCAGATATTGCCTGGCGGGTTATGCTGGAAGGTCATGAAGTAAAATATTATGTAAAAGATCCTGACGAAAGAGAAGTAGGCCAAGGTTTCATAGGGATGGTAGAGGACTGGAAAAAAGAGGTAGATTGGGCTGATATTATTGTTTTTGATGATGTCCTCGGCCAAGGAGCAATTGCAAAAAAATTGCGGGAACAGGGTAAATTAGTGGTCGGGGGAACACCTTACACTGACCAACTAGAAGATGACCGTGCTTTCGGCCAGGAAGAATTAAAGAAATTCGGGATAAATATTCTTCCTTTTAAAGAATTCACTAATTTTGAAGAAGCAATCCAGTTTGTTAAAGAAAATCCCGGAAAATATGTTATCAAGCCCTGCGGAGAAGCCGCTAATTTAAAGGGGTTATTATTCATCGGAGAGGAAGATGATGGCCGGGACGTCATCCAAGTTCTGAACGATTATAATAAAGCCTGGGCCAAAAAGATTCCTTCCTTCCAGCTCCAGAAACGCATCTATGGAGTAGAGGTGGCGGTAGGCGCTTTCTTTGACGGAAAAGAATTTATCTATCCTATAAATGTTAATTTTGAGCATAAGAAATTATTTCCAGGTGATCTTGGTCCGTCCACGGGAGAAATGGGCACTTTGATGTTCAATTCCGGGCCAAACAAATTATTTAATATGACTCTAAAGAAAATGGAACAAAAATTTGCTGAAGAAGGTTATGTTGGATATATGGATTTGAATTGTATTGTTAATAATAAAGGTATTTATCCTTTAGAATTTACCAGCAGGTTTGGCTATCCCTGTATTTTCATCCAAGAAGAAGGCATGCTTAGTCCAATTGGTGACTTTTTTTACGAATTAGCCCAGGGCAAATCTCCCAAATTAAGAACTAAAAGCGGTTTCCAGATGGGAGTACGAGTGGTTGTACCGCCCTTTCCATTTAATGATAAAGAAACTTTTAGAGTAAAGTCGAAAGATTCAGTAGTGCACTTCAAAAAGCCAACCGAGGGAGTACATTTTGAAGATGTCAAATTGGTTAATGGCGAATGGATTGTTACTGGCACTACTGGAGTAGTAATTGTAGTCTGCGGCTGCGGCCAGACCGTAAAACAAGCTCAGAGCCAGGCTTACCAACGCATCAAGAATATTTCTATTCCCCATATGTATTATCGCGATGATATTGGCCAGAAATGGTTTGAAGACAGCGATAAGTTGCATACCTGGGGATATTTAAGGGAACAATGAATTATTGAGGTTTAAAAATTGGACAAAACTTTATCAAAGACTAACCAGAACCAAATCGTCTGTATCGTGGGCATGTGCGGCTCTGGAAAGAGTATTGTGGCAGATGAATTAGTCAAAGCGGGCTTTGCTTTCGCTCGTTTCGGTCAGATTACTTTAGATATTGTTAAAGAAAGAGGCTTAGCCCCAACTGAAGAGAACGAAAAGAAAATTCGGGAAAGCCTGCGGAAAGAACATGGAATGGGGGCTTTTGCGATATTAAACTTGCCTAAGTTTGATCAATTATTAGAGAAAAGCAATTTAGCTGCTGATAATCTGATGAGTTGGTCAGAATATAAAATTCTTAAAGAATATTACGGAAAAAGACTAACGATTCTGGCAATACTCTCTCCGCCGGAATTACGCTATGCCCGATTGCAGGCCAGAACTAAGATCGATGAGAAGATGCGCAACCGCCCCCTGACCGTAGAACAGGCTAAATCCAGGGATTACGCCGAGATTGAGAACATTGAAAAGGGCGGTCCCATCGCCATGGCTAATTATTATATACTTAACCTCTCTAGTACAGAAAATCTTAAGAAAGAAGTAGCACTTTTTTTAGAATGGTTAAAAGTAAGTTAACGATTTAATCTTTATTAATATTATAAACAAAAAGAGTAAGAAATAAAAATGGCCAGGCCAAGTTGGGATGAATATTTCATCGGGATCGTACATGCAGTAGCAGAGAGAGCTACCTGCGATAGGGGAAAAACCGGAGTAGTGATAGTTAAAGATAAAAGAATTCTCGCTACTGGATACGTTGGCAGTCCTGCTGGATTGCCTCATTGCGATGAAGCTGGTCATAAGATCAAGAAAGTTATCCACGAAGACGGCTCAGAAAGCCAGCATTGCTTAAGAACTAACCACGCAGAAATTAATGCCATTTGTCAGGCTGCCAGGACGGGAATACCCATCGATGGCGCTACTTTATATTGTAAATTAGCTCCTTGTTATAATTGCGCTAAAGCTTTAATCAATGCCGGAATCAAAAGAGTAGTCGCAGAAAAAAGGTATCATCAGGATAAAGAAGCGGTAGAGATGTTTGCAATAGCTGGGATTCAGTTTGAGGCGATTAACCAGGAAGTAGAGAAGTATGAAAAGATGTGAATGATTAAAGATTAATAGTTAGCCTTAAAACCATCTTCTTTCTCTCATCTGGCTGAAAGTGCTATTTAAGAATCCGACCACCAGGCCGCAATCTTCATCTGATAAAGGCTGATACCTAGAAGCTTTATTTCCTGAAAGATGAAATATTTCTACTGGAGCATCAAGATTCCTGATAGGAGTATTTAGAAGCGGGTCTTCCGGATCATGAATATGTAATACCTGTCTTAAATGATTAATTGCATATCTCTCAAAGTAGTACCTCCTACCTTCTGGAACACGGCTCATTGCTTCATCATAAGACATACCTTTAGGGATAAGTCTTAATGGACTTAATCCCTCCTTAAACTTAACTTCAGATAAAGTTCCATCATGGACCAAGAGAAAACCGGTTGGTTTAGTAATTGCACCTTCCGCACTTAATAGATCCTCATACATTACCCCCAAGATAGGTAAATCGTCAATGGTCTTAGACCCCAATAGCTTTTGTGCTTTTTCTCTATCCTCTTTGTCTGAAACTCTTTCTTCATATAATCCTAGTTCAAATGCAGCCGAGCTTGTAGAATCCAAAGCTGGTTTTAACTTCGGATCTAGATCAGACCAGAAATAATCTGCTTCTCTCCTAAAACTGTCTCTTTCAGAGCTATATCTTCGGATACAGTCCATGACCGTTTGGATCAATTTCATTGAAGAGAATAAATACCTTTGCAGTTTATAAGCTTTTTGGTTGTAATCACTATCCAGAGGTCAAAATTGGAATATAATTGAGTTTACTTTCTTTTATTTAACCGAACAATCAACGCTTATTTTTCCCAACCTAAATATTTTTAAGCTCTAGGATTAAATTAATCTGAAATGCCCAAAGAAATTGAAATCAAATCTTTACTAACTAAAGAAAAGTACCAAGAGCTTAAAACCGTTCTCCCTCAAAAATTTCAGAAAATTAATCGTGATTCTATCACTACCATCAGATTTAAGCCCAAAGATATCCGGGTAAGATATTCTGATAAACTTAATGAACTGGTCTTTAAAGATGGCGATCCCACTCATTTTTCCAGAACAGAACTAACCATCAACCTTAAAGATAAAGAAGATTGCCAGCAGATGATTTATCTCTTGAAAGAATTAGGCTTTAAAGATGACCCTTCCTGGATCAAGCATAAAGAAGAATTCGTTTTGGATTATGCTGGAAATGAATATACTCTTTCTTTACAGCATATAGAGAATTTCGCTTACTTACTGGAAGCAGAGATTATGCTTAAAGATGGTCAAACAGAAGGCCAATTAGATAGTCAAACTGAAAAAGAGCTTGTACATATCGAAAACCTAAAGAAAATTCTTACCAGCTTAGGCTGTACACCTATTGAAACCAGAGAGTTTAATGAAAAGATTAGCCAATATATTCAGAAGAATTCTAGTTAGATTTACGGGTGCAAATCTCGCCTTTCATTGCAAGATATTGTTCAGGAGGAAGTTGTTTTACGTTTTTTAAATATGAATTTATCAGCTTATTATGTTGTTTACTCCATACCTTATCAGAATGAGTTTTAACATAATTAGCCCATCTTTTAACTAAATCCATCCGTGCTTTAGCATAATCTTTTTCAACATTTTCTAATTCTCTGATTAGATTCATATTAATTTAAGTAATATATTAAAGTTTAAAAATTTATCCTACAATTCTTAACCTTTTCTCTCTTCTCTTTTCCCCGGAAACAATCTCTACTCTTAACCCCAACTCTTTCTTGAAGAATTTAATTATAGCTAAATTTGCTTTGCCCTTTTCCGGCTGGGCCTGCAGATATAATTTCAGTTCCCCATTCTGTTCTTTTAATTCCGTTCGGTCAGAGTTAGGGATTACTTTAATTTTCAGTTGATTATTCAGGATATAAGTCTGTAAATTCATAATTTAAAAGTAAAAATTTGGGTATTATTAAACTTAACCCAAATTTGACCTAAACCCGTCTTAAAATATGGAAATCTTTAAAAGCGAGTGGCTTTTTAGTCTTAATAGATTCAAAAAATCGAATTAAAGTCAATTCAAAACAGGTGGTTAAAAATGAATAAGTATAGTGTTGTTTTAAGTGTAATCTGGTTTAGTTTATTGTTAGTAAATGCTCTGGGAGATACGGAGATCATATCTTCAGTAGATACAGGAGATGCTCCTTTAACTGTTTCATTCTACATCAGCGATACTGTAGATAGTTATGCCTGGGATTTTAATAATGATGGGATAATAGATAGTACTGAAGCAGAACCAAAGTATACTTTCACTAAATCAGGCAAATATAGTGTAGACTTAAATGCAACTATTGATGGTATTTCTACCACCACAAAAAAAACCATTGTAGTTAAATCTCAGCTTTCAGTTTCTATTGTAGCTAATCCTGCTTCAGGACAAGCCCCTTTGAATGCCCAATTTACGGTTGCCTCAACTGGTAAAGCCCCTTTAGTTTATGCCTGGGACTTTAATCAAGATAAAGTTATCGATAGCATTCTTCAAAATCCAATTTATACTTTTACCTTACCAGGAGAATATAATGTTAGCGTAAAAGTAACTGATGCCGAAGGTAATTCTGCAGAAAAAGTTTACCCTCTCTCCATCACTAAATTTGATTCCCATCTCAATTTAACTGCTTATTTTCCCCAGACTTTAGCTCTGGGAGAGAACCAAATTACTTTATTAATTAATAATGATGGTACTGAACCAGTCAAAGATATCAATGCTAAAATGATCGGGATTGGAATTCAGCATTTAACCTCAAGTTCTATTACTTTACTTAATCCCGGTGAACAAGACTCTTTAACCGTAAAAGTAAAAGTGCTCCAGGGCGGAGATCTAGCTGCTACTGCCAAAGTATTAGATAAAAGTGTTCCTATAACCTTCAAAGTAGTAGAAGAGATAAAATACAATAAAGAAGAGATTCAGGTTAAATTAAATTCTCTTAAAGAACAATTCCAAGCCCAGGAAAACATTTATACCAATAAAAAAGCTGAGGGATTTTTAGTCAGTGACATTTTTGAGAATATTAAATCCATCCAGAAACAGGTCCAGGATACCCAACAATTGATCTTAAGCGGAAAGTATGCCGATGCCAGTATTAATCTGGATTTAATTACTTCTGCAGTGACTGACTTAACTGCTGACTTAGAACGGTCTCAAAAACAAAAACAGACCATTTTACAATGGCTGAAAGAGAACGCTCTGGCCATCACTGCAATTATCGCTGCTTTAGGTACGCTAAGCGGAATTCTGATCAAAGTAAAATCTCATGCAACTAAGGTAAAAGATCAGGTTAAAGAACAAGCTCAGCGCATTACTGAAGATGTCAAAAAGAAATTTCCTTTAAAGAAAAAGAGTCATGCTGAAGTCCAGGAACATTCTGAGAGCAAAGATGAACAAAAAAAAGAAACCCTAGAAGAGAGAAAAGAAAAAAAAGCTGAGAAGAAAGTTTCTGCTGAGCTAGAAGAAGAGGAAGCTGAGGAGGATAAATCTTCTGATGACCGGGAACGTTCTAATAATAACACAGAAGATTCTGCCCCGATAGAAAAGTCGAAGAAAGAGTAATATTCTTTTTTCTTATCTTTTTATTTAATCTAACCGTGAACTTGTTCCAAATATGCTAAAACCAAAAGTAGCCCTTGTCCACGTTCTGGTGTACTTGTATGTTTTAATGTTCCTTTTCCTTCAGTAACTAATTCAGCTAATCCACCACCAATATTATGTCTAACATCGAATACCCTAAAACGATTGTAATCATCGAAACCAGAAGAACTATCTAAACATTCTCCAATACAAGGGATTCTATGGGCATTGGTAACATGTGCAGACCAATATTGATTAGATGGACTCAATAAGTTAATTGGTTTTTCTTTCCACACTTGTAAGATATATTCCTGTCCTGGCATAATCAATAAAATCAATAATGCTTATATATAAAAGTAATGGAAAATTAACCCGATCTTCTCGCAATCATTAATTTATCTGCAACATTAAGTAAGGTTCCATAAATATACCAATTCGTTTCCGGAAATTGCCTTCCCAATTCTTCAGGGTCGTGTCCTAAAGCAAAGATTTCATTTAAAGCCATTCCCACCGCCGGGCTTCTATTCTTTCCTCTGATGCAATAGACCAGTAAAGCCTCTTTATCCAGCCCATCTGTTCTGAAATCAGTTAAGATCCTTTCCGCTATATCCGGGGTAAATAATCTTCCGCTGCCTAAATTTGGAGTTCGATCATCAAAAGTATATTCTTTAGGGGTATATAATGGATGATCCCTATGGCCATGCTTCTTCTCTAACGGAAAAACTTCTGAATTAATCCGGATGACATAAGTGGGATTAGTTGGTTGATGCTGAAAAGCTTGGATAAAACCTTTTATTAATAAGTCCATTAATAGAATTGTTTTTAACTCCTATTTAATCTCATATCCAACCGAAATATATATAATCAAGAAAGTATCTCCTCTCTACGATGGGTGTTTTCAGTAAGCTTTTTGATCGGCAATTCAGAGAAATCTTCTTTTCCCAATTAGTTTCCATTATGGGTGGATTGATTGCCGGAACTATTCTAGCTGCCAGTACAGATAAATTATTGCTTCTGCCCGGAATGTTCATTCTCTTACCTGGCTTTCTGGAATTAAGAGGAAATATCAGTGGTTCAATGGCTGCCAGATTAACTTCGGGTTTGTTTCTGGGAGTGATTAATCCCAAACATAAAAGATCTAAAGTAGTTAAAGGCAATACTCTCGCTTCTTTTATCTTGGTTAGCATCATCTCCTTGGTTTTGGGATTATTAGCCTTTGCCTTCAGCTATTTAGCCTTCGGTATTTTTGTCCCCAAGATAATATTAATTGCTGTTTTCGCAGGTATTCTCGCTAATATCCTGGAAATACCTATCACTTTATTTCTTACTTTTTATTTCTTCAAGAAGGGTCATGATCCCAATAATATTATGGGCCCCTTCGTGACTTCTACCGGGGATATTACCAGTATCATCTCTTTATTGGTGGTGATGTTCTTAATATGAAACCAATTCTCAGGAAACACGTTTGGAAACATCTGAAAATACTCCAAGGCATAGAACGACATAAGTACCATCCCATAATTCATAAGTTAAGGACGAAATTCGGCATCTCCAAAAAAACCTTGTTTTACGTCAAAGAATATGGATCTCATAGTAATGTCCCTAAAACTATTATTCGAGAAAGTATTAAAGTACTTTTATTTGCCTCGCTCTTAAGTTCTCTGGGCGGATTAGCCTTAGAACATATCAAAGTATTATTTGTATCCATTTTACCTTTAGTCATTTTATTTCCTGCACTTAACGATATGATTGGAGATTATGGTATTATCATCTCTTCCCGATTCAGCACGCTTTTACACACAGGCGAAATTAAAAGAAAATGGCACCATAATCTGACCCTAGGAAAGTTATTTACCCAGATTTTTATCGTTTCCATTTTAACTACTATCTTAAGTTCAGTTCTGGCTCTAGCTCTTTCTTCTTTTTCATCAGATTACCATTTAACCTTAGCCATAGGGATAAAAGTTTTCTTGATTAGTATCATCGATGTAGTAATATTAGTCAACGGCTTATTTTTCATTTCTATTATTGCCGGACTGCACTATTTCAAGAAGAAAGAAGATCCTAATAATTTTTTGATTCCCATCACCACTTCCGTAGTAGATTTCGGTAATTTATTGATTTTGTCTTTGTTGGTTAGATTGTTTTTCTTTTAGGATAAAAGTTTTATTTAAGAACTGTATTTCTTTCATTTATCGTTAATATTTGGCCATCAACTTAATACGTACTTCTTTACAGCAATCTTTAAAAACCGCTTTCCAATACCTTCTAATAATGAGCTTAAACTGGAACCAGATTCAAGATAAATGGCAGAAAGCCTGGAATCAGGCAGAATTAGGTAAAGCCAGCTATAGAAAAGATAAAGAAAAGTTCATGATGATCTTTGCCTATCCAGGCATTTCCGGCTTCTTACATGTAGGGCATATGCGCGGATTTTCTTATACTGATGCCATCTGCAGGTATGAACGATTGAAAGGCAAAGAAGTTTTATTTCCGGTAGGAACTCATGCTTCCGGTAACCAAGCCCTAGCCTTTGCTAATAAAGTCAAAAAGAAAGATCTGGATTGGTTAAATTACCTTAAAAATAATGGCTGTCCGGAGAGCAAGATTAAAGAATTAACCACCCCAGAAAAAGTGGTAGAATATTTCAATCAGGTCTATGTTGAGGATTACTGGAAAAAGTTTGGCTTTCTATGCGATTGGGATAGGTTTACCTGTACCATCTATCCAGATTACGAGAAATTCATCCAATGGCAATTCTTAAAATTACAGCAGAAAGACCTTTTAATTCAAAAACCATATTTTGCCACTGCCTGTCCCCATTGCGGTCCGGTAGCAGTAGATCCTTCTGAGACAGATATTTCAAAAGGGGGCAATGCTGAAAAGCAGGAATACACTTTATTAAAATTCAAAGCCGGAACTGAAAAAGAGCCGCTTTTTTTAGTAGCAGCAACTTTACGTCCTGAAACCATCTATGGCCAGACCAATCTCTGGATCAATCCTACTGCTCAATATGTTAAAGTAGAGGTCGAAGGAGAAAATTGGATTCTCAGCAAAGAGGCAGCCGAGAAACTAAAATATCAAAAAGATGAAGTTATCTTAAAAGAAGATCTTGATCCTAAACTTTTTATTGGAAAAACCGCTTTAGCTCCAGGCATAAACAAAGAATTGATCATCCTACCGGCAAGTTTCTGCGACCCTAAGGTTGGCACTGGAATAGTTACCTCAGTTCCTAGTGATGCTCCTTACGATTATCTAGCCCTAAAACTATTACAGGAAGATAAAGAAACCATCCAGAAATTCGGACTAAAAGCTGAAGAACTTAAGGCCATTAAATTAATTCCTATCATTCAAACTTCTGGATATGGCGATTATCCTGCACCCGAGATTATTGCGGCATTAAAGATTAAAAAACTGGACGATCCTCAATTAGAGGAAGCTACTAAAGAAGTGTATAAAGCTGGCTATCATACTGGTACGATGCGAGATAACTGTGGCAAATACTCTGGAAAAAGAGTAGAAGAAGCTAAAGAATTAGTTAAAGCAGAATTAATCCAGGCTGGCAAAGCAGACACTTTCCATGACCTAAGCGAAGAAGTTCTCTGCCGCTGCGGTGAGAAAGTTATCATAAAACGCATCGATGACCAATGGTTCATTAAGTATTCTGATAAAGAATTGACTGAGAGAAGCAAAGAACAGGCCAAAGAAATGCGCGTCTTCCCTAAAGAATATCATGATAATTTACCCTCAGTTTTAGATTGGTTTGGAGATCGAGCCTGCGCCAGGCTGGGCAATTGGCTAGGCAGTAAATTACCTTTTGACCAACGTTGGATCATCGAGCCTATCAGCGATTCAACCCTCTATCCAGCTTATTATATTGTTTCGAAATTTGTCAATAATGGTAAATTAACTGCTAAAGATCTTACTGAAGAGTTCTTTGATTATGTCCTGCTCGGAAAAGGTAATGCCGAAGAAAGCTGGAAAGAGGTCCGCCAAGAATTTGACTATTTTTATCCATTGAATATGAATTTGGGTGGTAAAGAGCATCAAACTGTGCATTTCCCGGTTTTCTTGATGAACCATGTGGCAATCCTACCGGAAGAGAAATGGCCTCAGGGCATTTTCGTCAACTGGTGGGTCATTGGCAAAGGCAGTAAAATTTCTAAGAGTAAAGGCGGAGCTGTACCCATTCCAGAAGCCATAGAAAAATATGGAGTAGATGCCATGCGCTTGTATTACGCTCATATAGGCTCGCCGCATGTGGACGTGGTCTGGACTGAAGAGGTAGTCCTGAACTATAAACTAGCTCTAGAACGGGTTTCTGGTTTAATTACAGAATTAAAATCGCTAGATGGTAAGAATAAATCTTTAGATGATTGGCTTTTATCTAGAATTAATCAAAATCTAAAAAAGGTCAATCAAGAGATGAAAGATTATAATTTAAGAGAATTAGCTTCCACAGTTTATTTTACCATTTATGATGATCTGCGCTGGTATCTGCGTAGAGGTGGAGAAAATAAGAAAACTATCGAAGAAGTTCTGAAGATTTGGTTAGTGCTGATGAACCCCTTAACTCCACATCTCAGTGAAGAGCTTAATTCTGCAAAAGAATCAAGTAAAGAATTCATTTCTGCCTCTTGCTGGTCGGAAGTTAAAGAAGAATTGATCAGCCTTAAAGCTAATGCTGGTGAAGAATTGATCAAAGAGACTATGGAAGGGATGAGAAATGTCCTAAAATTAGCTAAAATAGAAAAAGCTAAACAATTTACCTTGTTTATCTCTCAAAAATGGCTTTATGAATTATTTAATCTAATTTCCAAGGAGATTAAAGTAACTCGGGATCTGGGTGAGATAATGAGAAAAGTGTTAGAAATCGAAGAGATGAAAGTTAAGGGTAAAGAGATCAGTAAGATTGTTACTGGTTTAGTTAAGGACGTCTCTAAGATACCTCCACTGGTTACCTCCCAGGAAGAAGAACTGAAAGTAATTAGCGAAGCCAAAGATTTCTTAGAAAAAGAGTTCAGCTGCCAAATTAAAATAATTTTAGCTGAAGAAAGCGATCATCAGAAAGCTAGTTCAGCGATTCCGGGGAAGGTTGGTATCCTTGCGGAATAGGTTCTGATCTATCTGCAACTAAAGTATCTGGATCCCGATTATTTCCGTATCCAATTAATCTACTTTCAGGATTAGCAGGTTTAGGCATTTCTAAGGTATCCGAAGTTCTTCCTGGTTTTACTTCAAGTGCTACCGAAGTGACTGGAACTAAGGCAGTAGTTATTGGTTTAGCCCCGGCAGTTGGGAGATGATCTTTGTAAGTGAACCCAACTAGCCCTGAAAAATAACTCTTGACACTATCTTCTTCTTTTTTAGGCTGATAACGATATTTTTTTTCCATAAAAGGCTGAGCTATCTCTACACGCAGATCAAAACCTGCCTCATTAGCGATCTTTTCTAATACGCTCAAAGGCCTGGCCCGGACTAATCCTAATTCATAATTTCCGGTTAGTGGATTTAAATGCTTTTGAGCTTCAGTCTCATGGCCATTAAAATGCACCTGACCATCTTCAGCTACTCCGACATACAATAAGAACATCCCCGATCTATCAGTAATATAGCTGCCAATACTTTTCCCGCCGTTTAATTTATCTGCAATTTCCTGATAAAGAGCAGCATATTTTCTACAATAAACTTCCGCTGGCTCAGTGTCTTTTGGCTCCAGCCGGATACAGGATTTTTTTACATAACCGCTTAAGTCCATCATGATATTTTTTTCCTCAATTTAAAGAATAAAGACTCATTTTCTGGTCACTTACTTATAAGCTTTTCTATATATCTGATTAAAAAGCATATAGAATATATTTATTCCTCATGCTGAACTGAAACTCTTTGATGATTTAAACCTCTAATATAGAGCGTAAATGGATCTGTATATCGTTCAAGATCCCAATTAGAATCTATCCCTCGATAGCCAGAATTGTGAAAAAGATGAGCCATCGCCAGCTTAAACTGATTATTTCTATCCACCATTGAATAGGTCTTGTTGATGCCTGATTCTGAAGCGACTTGATGAAAATTATTAATTAATTGCTTAGCTAGACCTCGCCCTTTTTGAGCTTCTACTACCTCTAACTGGACTAGATATAAAGCCTTACCCCCGTTTAAAATATGATTAACCATTTCTGAACATTCGGAAAAACGGTCGGTTAAAGTAGCACTAAGCAAAAGCTGGATTAAAAGACTGTTCCTATTCTTGTCGACTTGAATCACAGTAGAACTAGCTCTAGCCTCTTCATAAGCTCTAATTACCTCAATAGCCGTAGTCTGCAATTCAGAAGAATATTCCTCATAAGATTGCCGATTTGAATCTATCTCTTCATTTAAGAAAGCCAGATATTCCTCAGAAAATGGAGTAGATTTACTGTAATGATAACATATCCTCATACCTTCCGCGAGATGCTCTAAACTAGCTGGTTTATAGATTAAGGTAGCTTCGCTTCCCACTGGAATCTGCCAATCTCGAACAGAATTACGGAAAGAATAATCTTTTGCCTGCCCTAAAGTAGTTATCTCGCCTAGACATAGGGAAACCAAATCTCCGTGCAAGTTAGAGCTATGCCTAACTAAGCTAGGCTTAGGATCATGTGGTTGGGTCGGAAGATTGCTCATTTAAGCTTAAAATAAGTAGTTATTTATAAGCTTTACTAATAAATTACCACTCTGAAGTTATAACAATCACCTGCCTCCGTTTAAGTAATCTTTATATAATTCCCTAAGATTATTACCTAAAATGGGCTGGTTAGATCGATTAAGAGGCAAGAAAGCAATCATTAACATATTATCCCTAAATAAGTTTATTAATTCTTATGACTTAACTGAAGATAAAGTTGAGATTGGAAGAACTACTGAGGATATTAAAGGCCTTTCTTTAAAAATTCCTGGAAAGATATTATTAGTTACCCAAGTAAATACCCAAACTGTCTCTCGTAATCATGCTACTTTGGAATGGGACCCCGCAATTAAGAGATATAGATTAATAGATCATTCTAGATTTGGAACGGTTTTAGATGGTGAGTCGATACATAAAAATAATATTGGTGAGAGAGTAGAGAATGGAGCTAATATTTTTATTTCCCCTTTCACTTTTCAGCTGTTTTATAAGTGATTTAGTTACTTTTATATCCTTACGATAATTACCTTTCTACCTAATGAAAAGAACCCCTTTGCGAAGTAAAGAAGTAAATAAAGAATTAGTCGTTTATGGGATTACGCTCAATAAGAAAGATCCAGTGGTATTATTAGAAGATGATACTAAAAAGATCTCTCAAAAAATAATCTTGGTCAACAACCAGTCGGAATTCTTTTACTATGAAAATAAGCTCATTCCGACTCTAAAAAATCTTCAGAGAAACAATCATATACTAAAACAGATAGCTGTAGATATGGGAGCAGTGAAATTCATGGTTAAAGGCGCAGATTTAATGCGTCCGGGAATAGTGGAGATTGAGCCAGGATTCAAAAAAGATGATTTTATTGTCATTGTAGATGTAAATAATCGCAAACCTCTGGCAGTAGGAATAGCTTTATTCAGTTCTGAAGAGATACAGGTCCAACCCGGCGGAAGAGTGGTTAAGAATATTCATTATTTAGGTGATGAGATTTGGGAGATATAATAAAAGAAAAATTGATTAAAAAATGATCCTCAACCAAAACACCAAGAGAATTATCAGTAAGAATGAAAAGTACTGTAAAAGCTTTTTTTCTCAGGCTTTAGGTCTGATGTTTTCCTCGAGAAATAATTTAATCATGGAATTTCCGCAGGAAAGAAAGATAAATTTGCACAATTTCTTTGTTTTTTATCCGCTGGAAGTTTTGATTTTGGATAAAAACCAGAAAGTAATTGAAATCAAAAAAAAATTCTTACCTTTTACTTTTTATAATCCTAAAACTAAAGGAAAGTTTGTAATCGAATTAGGGAAAGAAGAATCGAAGAGGAAGGTTAAAGTTAATCAAATTTTAGTTTTTTAGTCAGAATTTCTTAACCCAGAAACTCCACCTCAATCTCCAATTGATCTGCGGTGGGATATTCCTTAACTATCGCTGGTATCAAACCCAAAATCAAAATCTCTTTTTTCATTTGAATTGTTTTTCTTTTAGCCAATAATATTCTTAATTTATTCTCATCCAAAATAATTTCTTCATTTTTCAAGTTAAGCTTTTCTTTTAGAGAATTCAATAATATCTTTAATCTGTCTATAATTACTTTCCGATCCGGAGCAGATAATCGATTTAAATTTTCTCTATATCCAAATCCCGGCTTTAATTCGTCAAAATAGAGAGCACCGCGAATGAACATCCCTTCCTCATCCACAATATCAAACCTATTTTTAGAATACTTCGCTTCCCGTTTAAGGCGGTTAGCTAGCTGTACAGAATCTTTTAGTTTAGCCGTGCATAAATGCACCTTCAAGGGATAATTCTTTTCTTCAACATACTTAAGCAGACCCAATCCCAATTCCAATGAGCCTCTAACTCCATAACTTAGCTTATCTTTAACTCTAAAACCTTGTTCCAGCAGCGAAGAATGGGAATTATCTGCCACTTCCAGCTCATTCAGATTAAGAAAACTAACCTTATCGACAATGAAATCAATCAATTCTTGGAATTCTTTCTCTTTGCCAGGAATTAAAGGCATCTCCACTCCTATATCCCAAGAAAAATTCTTAGCTAAAATCAATCTTTCCCAATATTTCTGATCTTCCAAATCTAGATGGAAACGGATCTCATCTAATCCCGTCTTAAACAATTCATTTAACTTATTCTCTTCCACCAAATCTAAAGAGGTATACAGATGCAGATGAAATTGTTTTCCGAACTTTTCTTTAAGTAATCTAATATACTCTAAAGTGCGATTGAGCTTAGCCAGAGGATCTCCTCCGGTAATTCCTGCTCCCTTAGCCTGCATTAATTCCGCTTCTTTAATTAGGTCCGAAGGAGAATTAACTTTCCTTTCGTTGGCAAAAATAACATCTTGCCGATACTTTTCATCAGAGACCGGACAGAAAGAACATTCTCTGGGGCAGATTCCTGTAACGAACAGAACTAATTTCTCTCCCCTGATGCAATATTGACAGCCTCTAGGCAGCTCTTTAAGTTGGTAGGAATGGAATTGGTTAAGGGTAGGCATAATTAAAGTAAATAATAAAATATTTTTAAGTTTTACGGTACTTTAAATCTAATCATCGTAGAACAGGATTGCTCTACGGATTAGGAGCAATACTTTCAGCAGGTGCAATAATTCTTCCTAAATCTTCTCTCCGCCTGCCTTTAATGCTTGGTTCTAAAACATCAGTTTTTACAAAAATTTCTTCAACCGCTTCAACCTGCCTATGCAAAAGAGTAGAATTCTCAAATTCATGGATAAACCCACCTAATTCTCCGGACAAAATCTCATCAGTTAATCCTCGAATTACTTTACGGAACATTTTATCTAAAAAAGCTTCTTTAAAATGAGAGTTACTCTCTACCTTACTAAATTGGGGTAAATTACGATAAAAAGAGTTCAATTGTTTGTTAAAATAAATACAATCTGCAGAAAAGAGATGGACCAATCGTTTTAATCTCATCTCTTGAGTACTGACTATAAACGACTTTCGATCAATCTCAATTCCTTCTTCAGTTCGTATTCCTTCAACATAATGCTTAACTAGCTCTAAAGCTGCAACTTCTTCTGTCGGATTTCTGGGAGCAAGAAAAGCATTAGTATAGATTGCAGAAACCAAATCATAGGCCCGAGCATCCATTCTCATCTCAGGGAAATCGCACACTTTTACCTGTGAACCGATTGGAACTTTAAAAACATTATTGGGCTTAAAATCTCCATGGACAATAGTAACTAATCCGGAATTGTGCCTTCCCACCAAACTCTTTAATTGCCGATCTAAACTATCCGTACTATTTACTAAATCTTCAGAACTACCATAAATAATCTCCCGATCAGTTCTAACAATCTGACGGATTGCTTCTTCTAGATCTAATCCCATTTCTTGAGCAAAATCATGGACTAATTTTCTAACCATCTTCCGGTGCACTTTTCCATCTTCTTTTGAATCTAACTGCACATTTTTTCCTCCTTCTTGAAGAAATTTAGCAAAATCTAGGCTGGTACCATAGATTATGGTCTCGAAATAACTTAGCCATCGGTGATACTCATCATTAACCTCACGAGGTTCTAAGGCAGAATAACCGTTCCTACGTTTGACCTGAAGATATAATTCCGAAAAATTTCTACCCATTACTCCATGGAAAGCAACCAAAGCATCCATAAATTCTTCGGCAACTTTATGTTTCTCCTCATTAACTTTATCTGCAAAATAAGTGTCCCAAGTAGAATAAGGTAATTTACCCATGACAAAACATTTTAATCTCGGAATCTCATCGATTAATTCTGGAGCAAAACTCTCTTCTCCTTCTAAAGTAGCGGCTGCTTTTAGTATGGCTACCTCTTTATGATATTCGGTGTAACCTTGATTTTGAACCCAAATTAAAGGTCTCGATCCACTTTCTTCAGCAGGTAAATATTTAGGGAAATCACTAGGAGAATAAGATTTAAAGATTTGATCAGTAGCCCTATATTCTAGGACTATACTCTTTGGTCGTACTGATTTAACCTCATTAAACTTAAGCGAGGTAACCTTAGAAAGGTCAGTCTGCTCTATAGTTCTTTTCATCCTAATAGACTATAATTAAAGCCTATTTATAAACTTTTTCAAAGTAATCACTTAGGAGTGAAATCGGATTGATAGACCACCCGGCTGAGATGATGTACATTCATGGCCATAAACTTAACCTTTTCCATCATCAGGCCTAAATTCTCTACTTTTTTATTTTCAGTATAGAATTGGTCACAATCATTGATGAATTGGTTCTTAGTCTCTAAAACTGCATGGGCCAGTTCTGGTTCATGCTCATAAAAGCTTTTTAATGCTCTTAAATATCCCAATTTAGCTTCTCTTAATATCTTCAAAAATTTTTCTTTTTGCTTGTGATCTAACTTAACTTCTTTCATAAATCGAGCAATTCTTTTAACCCCATCTCCGACTGCTTCTAAGTTAAACACAAACCGCCATATGTTTAAGAGATCTTTAGCTTGCAGATTATATTTTTTATAGATAAAAGAGGAATGCTCTACACCATACTCTACTGCCCTAAAGATTAAAAAACTTAAACGATTTAGATCACTATCCCGATGATTGATACTATCACAATTATCTTCACTAAACATTTTTTCACAATCTTCCATCATTGCTCTTAAGATTACATCTATTTTTCTGACCAGATTAAAGAGGGAGATAGTTTTCATGTCCAAAAAGTCTTTAGCCACAATCTTCTTAGAGGTCTGTTCTAAAACTTCTAGCGCCATTAAATTTTGGATAATATCTTGGATCTCTTTCGCCTTGTCTTTAAGCTCTTCACCCTGAAGAGTAATGGTTTTGTAATCTTTAATATAAGCAGAGATAATCTCCCGTTGAATCCTACGTAAACTTTTTCCATCCACTAGGATAGTTATTGATTTTTCTTCAATATTTTCGTTCTCTTTCCTAGGACTAAGAATTAAATCATTATCTTTTCCCTCAAGATAAACCAGATCCCCCTTCTTCAGCTTGTTCTGGATCACCCAGCTTTTTGGCATGGATATTACATAACTGCTTTTCCCGAAGGCAATTAATTTTCTATATTCCATTTTGAATTCAACCCCCCATAATTATATCCTATACTTTCCTCAATAAGTATATACTGGATATATAGTATTTAGGAAATGTATTTATATTTAAATGTTTTGTATCTATTTATGCTGAAAGTAGTTATTGCTTTCAGATCGGGGGTGGCGAAAATGTACTATAAATCTATGGGTGGTAGTTTAGGAAGTAAAAAGGTACAGAAAGAAAACATCTACTCTAAAGAGATTCGGGAAGATTTAGTCGATGAAGATGCTCTCCATTATGAGGAAGACGGGTTTATGGAAGGCTATGGAGAAGAAGAGTTTGTAGATGATCTGGAATTAGAAGAAGATGATTTTATTTTTGAGGATATTGAAAAGATTAGTTTTTATTAATCTTTGCCATGATGAAAATAATATTAAGGTCAAGATTAATATTAGAAATGCGTGAATCAAATACAATAATCAACGCATTTCTTTATACTAAAAGATGTCTTTAAAGAGAATGCTCGGACTAGAACAATTTCCACTGGATGATCAGGAGATCATGCGCCAGATAGCGGAAGCGCGCAGGAATAACATCAATATTATTGAGTTCTCTTCCGGGACTAAAAGAGCCAGAATCAACATCAGTAGTATCTCTCCTGAGGGTATGACCTGGCAAATGCAAGATTATTGGGGTAAGTGGTGGTAAGAGTTTAAACAGAAAACTCTTTAAATGAAAGAATAATCTCCCTCAGTATGAATTACTTAAAAGAGGGTTTGAAGAAGACTTGGCTGAACATAAAAGAACATAAATATCTCTTTTTTCTAATTGTTTTCTTACAGATTGTTTTATTGATCGCCCTTGCCGGATTCACTTATAATTACCAACTGAAAATTCTAGAGAATGCCCGAGGGGTGATCGAGCCCTTGGAGCAGGCCAATTATAATGCTACCAGCATTGAAGCAGGAATGCCTTTTACTACTGATATGCTCAAAGTCTATCAGAATTATCAAGAGATGAAGAAAAATATTTTTGCTTTGATTTCCTGGCTGGGAGGATTGATTTTGATTGTAAATGGAACTTTATGGCTCTTAAGCCATCGGCTCTTGGGTACGATTAAAACCTGGAAAGAAGCTGGTTCTGCCTATCTGAAATTCCTGACTGCTTCTTTAGTTGGATTAGCTCCCTTCTTTATCTGCAGCTATTTCATCTTAAGCAATCTGATGAAATTAGAGATCCCTTTAAGCACCTTATCCTGGATCTTTCAGGTAGTAATCTATTCAGTAATGATTATCTATTATTTCTTGATGGCTTCTTTCGCCTTTATTGAAATTAATTCCTGGAAAGAATGGTTAAAAGTCTGGTTTACGGTTACTTTCAAGAAGATCCATCTTACCCTGATTATGCTCTTGATTAATCTGGTTTTGATCCTAATAAATTTATATCTGCTTTATTTCTTTATGAACGAGAATACTTTCGCCTTGATGATGATATTTAGTTTATTATTGATTTTAATCTTAGTCTCTAGCAGGATCTTCTGGATTGTCGGGTTGAGAGAGATTGGAAAGAAAGATTAAAAAGCAATCAGATCTTTATTTTTCCATTATCCATTTTCTAAACTATATAATTATATAAATTACTCCAAAAATTCTCCCCCCAACAAAAGAGGTAATAATTATGTCTTCCTTCCTGTCTGATTTTGCGGTAATTATGCTCATTGTAGTAGTAATCTGTTATGTCGTCAAACTATTCAAACAACCCATTATTATAGGTTATGTCTTAGCGGGATTTCTATTTTCTATTTTACTGGCTAAAGGTTATAGTTCCAGCAAAGAAATTCTCATCATCTCAGAATTGGGAATTACTTTCCTTTTATTCCTGATTGGCTTGGATTTCAGCTTCAAGAATCTTAAATATCTCGGTAAAGATATCTTGATCGCTACCGGGATACAATCGCTCCTTTTTTTTGGTGTAGCTTACTGGGTAGCCAGACAGTTCCAATTCAATCAGCTCCAGAGCGTCTATCTCTCCATCCTATTCATCTTCAGCAGCACTTTATTAGTCGCTAAATATCTGGAAGATAAAAAAGAATCTGGAACTCTGCACGGCAAGATCATCATTGGAACTTTAATGCTTCAGGATTTTTTAGCTATACTGCTTTTAACTTTTCTAGGATTATTTTATCATCCTTCTTTATCTCAAGCAACTCTCACCCTACTAGGAGGAATTGCCCTTATCGTCATCGCCTATCTTTTTGCAGAATATTTCCTGAACTTTCTGCTCAAAAGAGCGTTGAGATATCCAGAACTGCTTTTTGTCTTTAGTTTAGGGATCTGTTTCTTTTTTGTCTATCTTGCACCAATTTTAGGCTACTCTACCAGCATCGGAGCTTTTATCGGAGGGATTACCCTAGCTAACACTGCTTACAAAAACGACATTTACGGCCGATTAAAACCTTTGATCCTTTTCTTTAACATGCTCTTCTTTTTGGGGTTAGGCTTGCAAGTAAAAATAAATTTTGGAATGAAAACATTCTACCTGATCCTGATCTTCTGCCTGCTCAATCTCTTGCTAAAACCAATCATTATCTTTCTAACCTTAAAGATCCGCGGTTATGATTCGAAGACCTCTTTCCTTTGCGGATTAAACTTAGCTCAGATGAGCGAATTTGGAATTATCATTCTCGCCAGCGGATTAACCTTAGGTTTTGTTTCTCCGGAGATAATGTCGGTAGGGATAATCTGTCTAATCTTGACTTTAGTACTTTCTTCTTATTATATCAAATACGATGCTAAGATTTATCATTATTTCGGAAAATATTTTCAACAGTTCGATTTCCTTTTTGCGGAAGTATTTACTGGAAAGAAAGTCTCCTCAGAACCAATAAAAATGAGCAATTATAATGTCATTTTCTTTGGCTATTATGATCTGGGAAGAGAAGTTTACAATAAATTAAAAGCGATGGGAAAAAGAATTTTAGTCATTGAAAACGACCCGGAAAATATTCGTTTGCTCAAAAAAGAAAATATTCCCTATTTATATAATTCCATTATCAATCCGGACTTTTTCAGCCGGATTAAATTTGAAAAGGTGGATTTTGCTGTTTCCAGCCTGATTGATCTGGAAGATAATAAGATGATCATCAAACATCTTAAAGAGAATAATCCTAAAGCAACAGTTATAGTTACCGCAAAAAGCATCCGGGAATCGATCACTTTATACGATCATAAAGCCGATTATGTCATCTATCCATTTTATCTTAACGAACAGCATGTTTCTGTCTTATTGGAAGATTATAGTTTAGATGCAAATCGGTTGATCACTAAAAAGATTGCTGATCTGACTAAATTAAAAGAGAAAGAGGAAAAATTAAAGAGTTTGACTCCTAAAGATTTCTTCGTAGATATCAACAGTTTTATCAGTGGAGTCAGGAAAGGGTTTAAGTGAAAATTAGATGATTAAAAGATAAGAAAACCAATAAATAGATCCAATAAAACATTCACATTTCTACAAATTCTGTTTTTAATTGTTTTAATGTGCTAAGAGTTTTTATTTTAATGATACCTTTTCTAGAAATAACATTTTTGATCAAGTTAAAATACTCATTCTGATCTTTCGTTCTTACTTTAATGACTATCTCCCAATCACCAGTAACGATATCCACACTCTCAATCTCCGATAGTTTTGCTAATTCTTTTCCAATTCGTTCAGGATTCCCATATTCATCAGGAGATAAATTGATTAAAGCATAAGTACAAAAACTTTGATTAACTTTTTGATAATCAAAAACTGCTTTATAGGACTTGATTGCCCCCTCTCTCTCCAGTTTCTTAATATTATAATGTAGTGTTGTAGAAGGTTCTTTAAGACGCTTAGCTAGTTTGGCGATTTGGGGTGTACAATATCCTCCTTTAAAGAGTTCAACCAATTTTGGTCGTAAATCTTTCATATTTTTGAATATTATTCTATTATTTATATATTTTTTGGTTAATCTTGGAATATTATTCAGTTATAACTAAATAGGTAGCCTAGTCATTAGTAGGATTATATCCACTCCAGGATGTGGATATGGAGCCAATAAAGATGGAAACTGTAGCGCAAAAAATAGAAAAATGGAAGAAAATCACTGAAAACATGCTGGTACTGCCAAAAATAGTGCAGTTGGTCCTTCACACAGATCTAACTCATCGTCTTCCTGAAGAGCATGAAACAGTTGATGATGATGAAGCAGATGATTACATCCGGGGCTGTGATTTCCCAGAAAATTCAGATTATGCCATCACCGCTGCTGAGATTGAGTCTAATGTTGGATCAATCAAAGGAAAAGTTATTCTTGAAGTTGGTCAAGGCCCAGGAAATCTGATGGAGATACTTTTAGAGAAAGGTGCAAAAAAAGTGATGGGATTAGATCCTTCCATCAGAATGACCGATTATTGCCTCCAGAAATACTTTCATCAGGTAAAAGCAGGCAGGATGAATTTTATTAAAGGTTCAATTTACATCAATCAGCTTCCACCAGAATTAGCTGAATCTGTAGATCTGGTAGTTAGTGAAAATACCTGGCACCAATTATATGATCCCTTTGCAGGGCTTAAAGGAATGGTCTCCTCTTTAAAACCAGAAGGAAAAGGATTTATCAGAGATTTTCGTAGGGATGACATAACTAAACTAGACTTGTTAAGGCGTGCATTATACAGTAAACCGGTAATCATTCCTTACGTATTAGCCTCTATTGGAGCTTCCATAACTAAAGATGAGTTTACTGAGATGTTTAAGAATATACCTGAAGTCAGCGAATTGGGAGTCAAAAATGCCCCCAACCCTAAACAGAGATTCCCTGATCTTGTTGAAATCATTGCCAAAGATCCGGTGCCTCACTGGAAAGATTATCATATTTCACAGATCGTGACTTTTATTAAAAGTCACTAGATTAATTACGGAGGGAAAAAAATGAATCGTCAACTTTTAAGTGATCTAAAGAATAAACTTCAGACCAAAGAGATCCGCGCTGAAGTTGTGGGTAGTATGTTACGGACAAATGAATTGCTCAATGGTCGTGAACTACACAAAAAGAAAGAATTAAGTGATGTTGAATTCAAAATAATAGAAGACCGAGCAGTAGAACAATGCCTTGCTTTTCAGGAAGAGGCAGGGGTTGATATCGTTACAGATGGTGAAGTCAGACGTGATGTCTTCGCCAGTCAGCTGGCCCAGGCAAGTGAAGGTTTTGGAGTAGTAAAAGATAATTGGGTCAACTGGTTTGATCAAAAAGGTAATGTCCAAAAAGATCCCGTAACCCTAGCTGTAATCGGAAAAATCAAACGAAAAAGGCATTTATCTGCGGAAGAATTCTGTTTTATTAGAGGAAAAACAAAAAAGCCCATTAAAGTTACTCTACCCAGTCCAACCATGCTTGCCTATTACTGGCTTCCTGGTACGACTGATAAAGTTTATGCTTCCCCGGATGATTTTTTAAAAGATGTAAGTTCAATTTTAAATGATGAAGTAGCTGAATTAATCCGACTAGGAGCAACCTATATCCAGTTTGATGCTCCAGAATTTGGCATGCTCATCGATGAACATCAAAGAGAATGGTTTAAAAGTAAGGGGTTTGATCCCGACCAATTGATTCTTGATGGAATCATGATGATGAACAAAATCATAGACCAACATCCAGGAATAACCTTCGGACTGCACATCTGCCGCGGAAATGATAAAAGTAGATATATGGCTAAAGGCGATTATAGTAAAGTAGCACAATTAATCTTTCCTAGAACTCATGCTCAAAGATTACTCCTAGAGTTTGACGATGAACGTTCAGGAGATTTTGCTCCTTTACAGCTGGTACCTAAAGATAAGATTGTGGTATTGGGTCTGATAACAACCAAAACTAACCGGCAAGAAAGTGCTGATGAGCTTAAAGCTAGGATTGAAGAGGCTTCACAATTCATTCCTAAAGAGCGGCTGGCTCTAAGTACACAATGCGGCTTTGCCTCAGTAGCGAAGGGAAATACGATCGATTTCCCAACCCAATTTAAGAAACTTAAACTTGTTGCCGATGTTGCTCACGAAGTTTGGGGTGATCAAACTATTTCTTCTTCCTGACCCAGTTCAATAAAAACAAATATCCGATAAGAAAAGCTATCCCAGAAATTTGCATCACCCAGGCTAAGAAATACCACTCGAATGGATTCCTAAAGACTAGAATAATATACCATAATCCAGCTAGGATAAAAGCAATTCCTCCTACAATTTCATATTTCCAAGAGATTAATAAGACTACTAATAAGATTAAAGCCGGAAGATTATGCATCAACAATCCCAGAACTGTACCCCAAAAACCCAGTTGCATCTCCAAAACATCTAAAGACATCAAAGCTAAGAATAATATAAATAAGATAGATAATATTCTAGGGGTCCAATAGATGGATTTACTAACTTTATTACCCATGGTTAGTAAGTATAATTAATCAGTATTTAAAAGATACGATTAAACCTTTAATTAGAATTTAACCTGATTTTAGATTATAGGGATTATTTTTTCTCCCAGCGGTCTCCATCTCTTCCATAACATTTATCCAGTACATATTTCCAAGATTCATCCAAGTTTATTCCTTGAGAATTAGCTAAACAACATAAAGTAAAAATCACATCCCCAATTTCATGACCTAAATCTCTTTTGTCTTCGCTAGGTTTTTTGGGCTTTGGTCCATATAAATGATTTACTTCACGTGCTAATTCCCCGCATTCTTCGGTCAGTCTGGCCATAATCTCTAAAGGTAGGAAATAACCAATTTTATATTGTTGTACCCATTCATCTACCTGTTCTTGTGTTTCTTTTAAGGGCATAGTCCTCTTAAGTTAGAAGATATATTTAAATCTTTATTGGATCGATTATGACCATTAGATGATCTAATTAGAAGATTAATTCTGATACTGAAAATAATTGAGTTGTCAACTAAAATCCTCTTCCTGCTCCTAATAAAGAAAATTCCTGAAAATGAGCTATCCTCGGAGCAAGCACAAGATGAAGCAGCGACTTCATATGTGCGCAGGTGAAATCGTCGTTTCACCTTGCGCTCCGTGGTATTACGCTCATTTTCTCGCTTCGCGACCGGAATTTTCTAATTTCAAAGTTGGTCGCAGCAAGCTGCGGGGTATTACACCCAACTTTGAAATAAAGCAAA
>DATDTM010000021.1:0-14616 GCA_035290865.1 Candidatus Nanoarchaeia archaeon | reverse complement strand
ATTATCACGTCCAAACATTTCCTGGCCATGAAAGACCAGGCTATCATCTGCAATATTGGACATTTTGATTGCGAGATTGAGATGGATTGGCTGAATAATCGTTCGGGGGCAAAGAAAGACACGATCAAACCCCAATATGATAAATATACTTTTCCCAACGGGAGAGAGATTTATGTTCTGGCAGAAGGTCGTTTAGTCAATTTAGGTTGTGCCACTGGACATCCTTCTTTTGTGATGAGCAATTCTTTTTCCAATCAGGTCTTAGCACAATTGGAATTGTGGAATAAAAATTATCCTCTGGGGGTGTATATCTTGCCTAAGAGATTAGATGAAGAAGTAGCTAGATTACATCTGCAGAAGATTGGGGTAGAAATAGATACACTTACTCCTGAACAATCTGCTTACTTAGGAATACCTAAAGATGGGCCGTATAAAGCGGAGCATTATAGGTATTAATTTTTTTTATTTTTGGGATAATTTATCTAATGAAGACTCCCAATCGCAGCAGAGCTGCGGGGTATTAACCCAAGCTGGAATAAAAGAAAAAATGCATTTTTGCCATAATATTTATAAATAGTTAGGATATTTAATTATCATATCATGGAAAATCCTATCAGTCTAAAACAATTGAAACAGAATGAACCTTTGCTGATAAAACATATCTTCACCACCCTACAACTAAAAGTATTGAAGAAAAAGATAAAGCAGCAAAAACTGAACAGCAACGAAAAAACATATTATTACAAATTCATCAAGCCTAAAGTTAAAGCCTTATTGGCTTTCTCAAACAGAGAAGAATCTATTATTTGCGGAAAAGAATTTATAATCCCAGAAAGAATCATTCAAGCTAGAAAACTTCTCCAACAAATGCAAAGAAAATATAAAACCGCAAAAATCCTCATCTCTGGATCTTTCTTATTTAATCAAGAATTTAGGGATATTGACGTATTTGTCTTCACTAAATATCATAAAGAAGATTATCACTGGAAGAAAGTCCAGGTAAGTTTCCTCCCCGAATCTGCTTTAAACTCACTCTTTTTCAGCTCACTCTGTCAGATTAGCTTAAGCAACTTTGTCCCTGAAGCACAAAAAGAGTTCACTATCTCTCTAAAAGAAACACTTCAAACTTACGAATTGCTAGTTAATGAAATTATCAATAAAGAAGATTATCAGATAAAACTCCGAGAATTTCTGCTGCAGATAGAATATCTCTCCAAAAGATTAATTCTTAACCCTCAGCAATTATACTTCTTAAGAAAAAAATTCACCCAACATAAAATCCCGTTATTATTGCAAAGATATCTCGCGGAAAATTTAGCTTTAAGCTATTCCAAAACAGAATTGAGTCTGTTGAAAGTATACCTCAAAGATTATCAAAAGTTAAGCAAAGAATATAAAGAATCTGCCAATCTGCATAATTATATTCATGCTTATCGGGAGGCGCTGGAACTTGCTAGCTGAAGAAGGAAAAGAAAAAATAAAAGAGATCCTCGAACAGGACTTAAAGTTTGACGGACATTTTGAGAAATGCTTTGATGGTCTCAAAGAAACTCAACAGCAAGAGTTAATTCTATGGATTAGAGACTGTAAAGAACATAAAACTAATGTAATTCAATCAAAACTAGACCGAGAAGTGATTGGTTTTGTCAAGCGTTTTGGCAGTAATCTTAGAGCTATTCTAATCAAACGCAAAGAGAGTTATTTTATCGCTTTATTTTTAGATAAGCATAAGTATTATGAATTAGAAATGATGAAATTCGGATTTTAAGAAAATGATCCCTAAACCTAACGACGTCCTCGGCTTGGGAAACGCTTTAATGGATTTCTTAATCGAGGTAGATGAAAATAAGCTGCTGGAATTCGACCTGAAAAAGGGAGAGATGCATCTGGTAGAAGAAGAAAAAGCTAAAAAAATTCTGGAAAAGATTGAACAAGACGAATTAAAGATAGAATTTGTCCCAGGTGGATCGGCAGCAAATACCCTTAAAGGAGTGGCGTTCTTAGGTGGAAAGGCAATGCTCTATGGAAAAGTGGGAAAAGATGCTCACGGTTTAAGTTATATTGAACAGATGCAGAATCATGGAGTTAAAACACGAATAAGCCATCATCAGCATAAACTAACCGGGCATGCGCTTACTTTTATCACTCCCGATGCCCAAAGGACTTTTTCAGTGCATTTAGGGGCGGCGGTGCATTTAGAAAGAGAAGAGGTTTTGGAAGAGGATGTCCAAGAAAGTAAAATCCTGCATTTAGAAGGATATCAATTAGAAGGAGAAACTCAGGAGACGGTCTTGCAGGCAATGGAATTGGCTAGAAAACACCAGACCTTAATCTCTTTGGATTTAGCTGATCCGGGAGTGGTTAGAAGAAATCTGAAATTATTACAGAGAATAGTGCTGGATTATGTAGATATTCTTTTTGTGAATGAGAAAGAAGCTAAGGAATTTACGGGTAAAGAAGAAGAGGAAGCAGCAGTAGAATTAGGGAAAATAGTCAAGATTGCAATAGTAAAAATTGGTGAGCGTGGTTCGATTATTGCTGGCGATGGACAACTGCATTATGTTGCCCCTTTCCCGGCGAAAGCTATCGATACTACCGGGGCAGGGGATACTTATTCCGCCGGATTCTTGTATGGATACTGCTGCGGATGGTCCTTAGAGAAAGCAGGAAAATTGGGATCATTATTCGCCTCTAAAGTTGTAGAGCAGAGAGGTGTTAGGATAAAGCATTTAGATGCAGAATGGATGAAGAAAGCAATAGAATAACTGTTGTAGTTGCAAAATTATTATAAATCACCTCTTGATTTTTATTCTTATGCTCAAAATCGGCCTTATCGGCGGCTCGGGATTGGAAAATCCAGAAATTCTGAAAGAAACGAGAGAAATAGAGATTAATACTCCCTACGGAAAGCCTTCTTCTCCGTTAAAAGTAGGAAAAATCTCGGGAGTAGAGGTGGTTTTATTATCCCGTCATGGAAGAGAGCATACCATTCCGCCCACCCAGGTCAATAACCGAGCCAATATCTGGGCTTTGAAAGAAATTGGTTGTACTCATATTTTAGCTACTACTGCCTGCGGCAGCCTAAAAAGAGAAATTAAACGCGGAGATTTAATTATCTTAGACCAATTGATTGATTTTACTAAACAAAGAAAGATAAGTTTTCATGAAGAATTCTTGCCAGGGGAAATAGTGCATACGGCTATGGCTGAACCTTTCTCAGAAGAACTGAGGAAAATTTTAATTCAGTCCTGTCAAGAATTAAACTTGAAATATCATCCTCAAGGAACAGTCATCACCATCGAAGGCCCCAGATTCTCTACTAAAGCTGAGAGTAAAATGTTTTCTTTATGGGGAGCAGATGTAATTAATATGAGTATTGCCCCAGAGGCAATACTTGCTAATGAAATTGGTCTTCCCTATGCGGCCATAGCCATGAGCACAGATTATGATTGTCTGTTTGACAATGTGATCCCAGTAACCTGGGAAGAGATATTGAAAGTGTTTAAAGAAAATGTAGATAAAGTAACTAATTTGATCATTCATTCTATTCCTAAAATTAATATTCTTGACGGAGATAAGAGGATTACTTCTTTGAATCAGGAGAAAAAAGAATTTGACCTTAAATCTACTATCCGAACCATTCCCAACTGGCCCAAACCGGGGATAATGTTCCGAGATATTACCACTTTGATCAAAGATCCGCAAGCGTTTAATTATGTCATCCAGCAATTTGTGGAGCATTATCAGTATCAGAGAATAGACAAGATTGCGGGAATAGAATCTCGCGGATTTATTTTTGGAGCTGCTTTGGCACATAAATTAAATCTGCCTTTGGTCTTGATTAGAAAGAAAGGAAAATTGCCTGCAGAAACCGTTTCTCAGGAATACGCTCTGGAATATGGCACAGATAAAATTGAGATACATAAAGATGCAGTCAATGCTGGGGAGAATGTTTTGATAATTGACGATTTACTGGCTACCGGGGGAACTGCTTCTGCCGCTTGCCAAGTAGTGGAGAAATTGGGAGGAATTGTTGTTGGAATAGGAGTAGTTATAGATTTGCCGGAATTGAAAGGGAGAGATAAGTTATCTAATTATAATATTTTTAATTTGGTGGAGTTTGAAGGGGAATAACTACGCCTTCCCCTTAATCTCCTTAACCATCAATTTAAACTCCGGAACAACTACTATCAACTGGCTCAGTTCATTGTGCCATACTTTCTCCATCTTTGAAATCTTCTCCAGAAGCAGCGTCTTAGAGTAAGTTATTCCATAAGCTTTTAACTTTTCATTAACTAACTTCTCGTTAACTTTAACTCCTTTATTCAGCAAAAATCTCAAATCAAACATATCCCGGGCTTTGTCTCGGGTTAAGATTGCTCTTATTTTCTCTGCTGCAATCTCGCCTAAATTCATTACTCTTACCAAATATGGCTGTAAATCTGAGTAGCTTGGGAAAATTTCTTTCGTTTCCGGTTCCAATAATACTTTTTCCCTCAGGCTAATCTCAATTCTCAGCACGACCAAGGTTCTTTCCGTGCCTTCGTAAGAAGGGCCTTCAATGGCCAGCTTAACTTTCATCGAGTTTTTTTGCTCACTCAACTCAAATTCAGCTTTAACTCCGAAGTTTGCAAAGTCTCTTTTGATATTCTCGAACAGTTCTGCAGGCAAAGCATGATTAAAGGTAAAGTCCAAGTCTATACTAAACCTATTTAATCCAAACACTTTCTGAAGTGCAGTTCCACCTTTAAAAATCAGCTCATTACCGATTCTTCTGGAAAGGAACATCAGAAAAAGATGCTGAAAGTAATCCCTCTCCGTCTGCCACAAATTAAATCCTAATCCCTGCCCAAATTCTTCCAATTCTGTTTTATTCAGCATGTTTCACGTCCTCGTTGATGATTAATTTCCATTTTATTGACTTTTTGTATCCCTTTCTTCCAAAAGCAGGATTAAGTAAATCATAGCGGATATTTAATTTCTTCCGTACCTGATTATGGATATCTATCCCTCTTAGGTCTAACAAATAACCTAACCGCTTCAGAAGAACAATGGAATTCATCTTCAGAGCATAAGAGATGAGCTTATTTAAGTCCAGGTCAGCTTCCAGTGCAGCATAGGTTTCATCTACAGGACAATATTCGGGAAGGTACAAAGAATCCACAATGGCTTTTTCTTTTTCAGCAATAAATACTTCTTTGCCCATGAATTTCTCTTTATGATAGCCAAAAATCTTTGATACGGGGAACTTTACAAAGAGGAGGTTATAATTATCGAGTCGGATGCTTTTCTTGGAGATGGAAGCGACCACATAAATCACGGTGGGCATCTGAGTGGTTAATTGATAATAAGAAAAAGCAGAGAAAAAAGAGACATAAGAAGGAAAAACTAAATTTGAAGCAGTGATAAAAGCATGCTGAGGGATAACATACTTTCCTCGTTCTACTTCAATAATGAGGTTTTTTTGTTTAAGCCGGAAGAGGTATACTTTAAGATAGTTTTTACCATAGCCGGTTATTTTAGCGAGGTCATTAGTGGTCAGCACTGGTTTCCTGAGCTGGCTTATTTGCTTTAAAAAGTCCCTCGAGTTCATAGGCTTTGGAAAACAGGCTAAGTTTATAAACATTTTGTTTCACTTTGGTTATCAAAAATGATAACTCCGAGCTAATAAAAAGACAAAGAATAACCGAGAGTTTAATAGTTAAAATCTCTTTTAATCCTCTCAATCGCTTCTTTGATCTCGCGCTCAATCTCGCCGAAAGCTGGCTTTTCGGATATCTTTTTCTTTTCTTCTCCCCCTAAGACTGTTTTCGAGGGCAGAACAACTCTCTCTTTAATCTCTTTCTTTTCTTTATATCCAATCTTCCAGGTTTTTTCTTTAATCTTTCCTACTAAAGAATCCAGATCATAATCCGACTGTTTAGGTGCCCATAATAAAGTCTTGTTCAAGTCATCTTCATTGGTTCTAGGAAGGATATGCAAAGATAATCTCCCCTGCGGATTATCATCAGC
Source organism: Candidatus Nanoarchaeia archaeon (assembly GCA_035290865.1). Lineage (GTDB taxonomy): Archaea > Nanobdellota > Nanobdellia > Woesearchaeales > GW2011-AR9 > DATDTM01. Next base: position 8,604 of record DATDTM010000021.1, on the reverse strand, counting down.
AGAACCGGACTTGAGGATAATATTTGTTCCCTGGGCTTTCAATTGATCGAAAATAATACCAGAGGCTAAAGAAGCGATAGAAAATAGATGAGTAGAACTTTCTTCAGATAATTTCTCGATGAATTTTTCTTCTTCCTTACTGTAGATCTCAATATGTCCAGGAACTAATCCTTTTTTAGCTAAGATCACTAAAACTGTCTCATCTTCAAATAAGATGGAGGAATTTTCATAAATTTCTTTAAGATAAGTTGGCCTCTCTTCTAGAGCTTTTTCTACGGAAGGGAACGATGGGCCCTTTCTCTTATTCATCTTTTCTTGGAAAGCTTTAGTTAAAAGCAAAACTTTATCTTCAGCTAATTTAGCTTTACCGCCCCAATAAAAATTGAAAAAACCGTCTCCTTGCTCTCGGGGAAGCAGATGCACCAAGAAATGGTAAGATTGCTGGCCAGCAGCGCCACCACTGGCGATAAAAATATTTATTCCGGTTTTAACAAGACTATCTTTCAGAGCTTTAGCCAAAGCAGGAATTAAACCGAAGAAAGAATTGAATTCTTCAGGATCGAGATAAAGCATTAAAGGATAATGCTCTTTAGGTAGAAATAAGGTGTGGCCTTTAACCGCTGGATAAATATCCAGCATGGCTATAACTTTCTCATTTTCAAAGACTTTCTTGGCCTGCATCTCTCCGGAGATCAATTTACAGAAAACACATTGCTTTTTCTGTTCGTTGAGCTGTTTCTGCTGGTCTGGAGGGAGAGGCATGGTTTAGGTTATTGTTTATTCTGGAGTATAAAGAGTTGAGGAGATTTTTAATCTTTTCTGGTAAAAACATATAAAAAATCAGAAGATGGGGAGGATGAAATTTAAAGAAAATCCATAAAACCTATAATATATGAATCTTTGCGATAATTGGTGTAATATTTTAGGCAAAGATTCATATTAGAAATGCGTTTTTTACAGAAATTTAGCTGGGTATAAAGCCCCGCCCTTTAGGGCGCTAAATTTCTGTTCCGAAAACTTGCCAGTGTAAGCGAGTGCCGTAAAGCCACGGGCTTTAGCCCGTGGATAGGCACGAGCAGGCAAGTTTTCGTTACACTAATCAACGCATTTCTCTATATGTTTTACTGATTGTTCCTATTTTCCAGATTTATTCACCAGACCTATCTCTCTGTAGTTTTTCCTGTAGATTCTCTTCTGGCCTAACATCCCAGCCTTTATGGTCACCAAAATCTGACAGAAAGACTCGATAAAAGATAATCCTCTTTGGCTCGGATTTTGACAGAATTGATTCAAACAAAACCGGCACCCGATAGCCTTCCATTACCGAATATTGTACCCCATAAATTAGCCGACGCTGTTCCTGAAGCTGCTGAAGTGCAGGACCAGATAGGATTGTAGCACGCTCAGAAAAAATTCTAAACCCATAATCGCGCCCCAGCGGTCTTCCGATTGTATCTTGTACTAAAGATTCCAATAAGTCGGGGAGAATGGTTGGAAGTGGTTCGGGATGGTTCATCTTAATTTAACTCCCTCTGCTCTAATATCTCTGCATCTCCCTTTGCTCTTTCTTCCAAGCTACCATCAGCTATCTGCTGCTTTAATCTGGCATTTTCTTCCCAAGCCAAATAAAGTTGGCAATTCTTTTCTCCCCGGCTTGAATCAAATGGAGCAGGAGGATTAAGCAACGACGGTTGATCCATAACTATAAAATCCGTACCTGTAAAAAGATTAATATTTCCACCTCTCTGATTTAAATCATAATAATCTCTTAAGCCCCGGTTATATTCCTCAGCAGAAGGGTAGTTACAAACATTCGCCACAAATTTGTTAAGAACAATCGGTTCAGGCAGATTATCCGAACGATACAATTTACACTCTTTCCTATACTTACATGTCATTTTATTTTACCTCATTTTCTTTAACAAAAAGACCAGAATAATCATTTCGCTCTGGTTCTAGCCGGTGAAGAACTCTTCTCTGTTTCATAATCTTCAAAACATCGGAACACATTCCGAAAACAATACCCCCATCTGCGGTAGTTCTTTCTAATTCTTCCGCTAAAGCGTGGTGATATCTCACAGAAGGTATTACTGTCGCATCCACTGAATTAACCACAAAACTAGCCGACTGGTCGGGAAGCCGAGCTACCAATTCCAGCATGTCGCCTTTAACTATAAAACCTTCCGTTTCTCCTAACATTCCGGTTTCCCAGACAAAATTATCTTCAACCTGATAGCACGTTTGGAATTTAGCTGCTGGTGGTTCAGGAAAAGGGTGAAACTTATCTACTCCTAAGTATGCCTTTGCTCCATAATCCCGGGCATATTTGGCCATGTGCATCCAGCCACAGCCTAAATCTATTAATATTCTCCCGGTAAGGCCTCGGGAAAATGTTTCTTCTCCGTAGAAAAATTTGTAATTATCCATGAACAATGTTAAGCTATTAGTGCCCTCGCACGTAATTAATTTTGATACCGTTCCAGCTATAATTTTCTGGTACTCTTCCATTCTTGGATTATGATATGAAAGTAATTCTTTTAAGTCCATTTTTTATTCTCCCCTATTAATATATTATATCTTTAACTACTTTAAAACATCCCACTACCAAAAATTAAACTTTAAAAATCTACTTCTTCTTACTCTTCTCTACCACTTTAGCTAGTTTAAGCCTTTTAATCAGCTCTTTGTAACGATTCCTGATGGTAACTTCAGTTACTCCAGCTACATCAGCTACTTCCCGCTGGGTTCTTTTCTCACCATGAATCAGAGAAGCCACATACAAAGCAGCCGCAGCAATTCCGGTCGGCCCTCTTCCAGAGGTCAATTCAATATCTCGAGCCATTTCCAGAATCTCTACAGCTTTAGATTGAGTCTCCGCACTTAATTTCAAAGCAGAAGCGAATCGAGGAATATAATCTGCAGGATTGCTGGGCTTGATGGAAATTTCCAGTTCTCTAGTTACAAAACGATAAGTTCTGCCGATCTCTTTCTTCTCAATACCGGAAGCTTCGCCCATCTCATCTAAAGTTCGAGGAACTTCATGTCTTCTACAAGCAGCATAGAGAGCGCCAGCAACTACAGATTCCATAGAACGACCTCTAACCAAACCTTTCTGTACCGCCAAACGGTAAATCCGGGCAGCTTCTTCTTCTACGGATTTAGGTAATTTTAAGAAGGAACTAACTCTTTTCAACTCAGCCAGAGCAACTTTCAAATTTCTTTCAATAGCAGTAGAGATACGAATATTCCATTTTTTTAATCTTAGAATACGATCCCGATCTCGTTCAGAACCTAATTTATAGATGTCGGCATTATTTCCAACCTCAGTGCCTAAACCTAGATCAAATTGGGTTTGGGAAGTCGGAATTCCAGCTCCTCGGCCGCCACCTCTAGAACCTCCATCCTCATCGAATTCCCGCCATTCCTGACCAAAGTCAACCATACGATCTTCAATGACTAAACCGCAATCACGGCAGATGGTTTCCCCCTTCTCAGCATTACGAAAAATGTTCTTGCTGGCGCATTCTGGGCATTCTTTGAGTTGTTTGCGAATCATGTTGAGTTCACCCGTTCGAGAACTATACTCGACGTATAACGTCTCGTAATCTCAAACGCACTATTTTAACCTGAATCCCATTGGTTTTATTACCTTCTTCTCGTGCGTTCGAGATATCACCGTCCAGTTAAAGCTTAACTTTATATACTATTTTCGAAGAGAGTTTATAAACCTTTCGCTTGGTTTAGAGCAAACAGAAAGATTTATATATAAATAGAGAATACTTGAATCCATGCAAAAAAGAGGCCAATTAGGGATTATTGAATTCAAGTATTTTATGGTGGGATTGATTATTGGGATTGTTTTAGGCCTGGTTTTAGTGTTATTAGGAAGCAAGGGCATAATTCCATTCCAGATTCCGCTAGTTTGTGGGTAGATTCTAGTTCTGATTAACCCAAAGAGCTTATAAATAGATGGGATTAGATCAATTATTCTTTATTTTGGTTTAAAATCTAGTGGCTGGAGAATAGAAAACATTATAATGACTTTATATTTACGTTTTTCTGGTAATTATACTCGAAGTGTTAAAATTTCGAACATTTAACACTTCTCCTAATAACAAATGTGTGAATAAAAGTACGAATATTTAACACATTTGCTATAATTAAATTTATTCAATAAACTAAGAATAATAAGTAAGAGTAATAGTTCAAACAAAAAACGAGGTTGATGAAAATGGATGTAGAAAGAATTCAGAAAATTAATGCTCTTGCTCTAGATCTGCTTAAACAAGGCCTAGCCAGCAGCAGAGATGAAGCAGTAGTCAAAGCAGAAGCAGTTTTTCGGGATCGGGACAGTGAGCCTTACTCGGAAATGCGCAGCAGGATGAATGAAAATAGCACCGGCCCTAAAGATTCAGAAGACCTTCATCCGGAGAAGGTCAAAGATATTCTGGAAAAGAATACTACTTTTATTGTTAAGAAATTCAAAGAGTTCCAGGAGAAGATGGAATCAATGGAAAAAGAGATTGGATACTTAAGAAACAAGATGCTTTTTTCTGGCCCCACTTCCAAAGAGGGATCTAATCCATCTAGAGGAAGCGGAGAAGGATCTTCTACTTCAGCAGCAAAACCTGCTCAAGCCGCTGCTCCCAGCACAAACCATCCTCGCTCAGGAAACTATAATGATACTGATGTTTCCATCGAGAAATTCTTTTACATGGGACATAAATAGGGGGGAGAAAATTCCTATTTTATTTTCTCTTTTTTTGGTTTTTTCAATTGCTTTTTTTCAAAATTAATCTTAACTATGAGTAGACTAGAACAAAGATGATCTAGATACTCCAGTATATAAATCTTTAAAAAGCTAGTACTACTTAAGAATGAAAAACGCTATGCGGGGTGGGTAAAAATCAAAACTACAAGCTTACTTTGGGGATTATTTATACTATTGATTATAGGTAGCACTTCGGTCTTTGCTGATGCGCCTTATGCTTCGGCTAATGTAGATTTAACCGATGCAGAAGTCATCGCTGATGCAGATTATAACCAATTCGCTGAAGACGGTCAGAAGACCATTATAGTAACAACCAGCTCTTTCAACCTGAAAAATAATAATCTCGAAGAGGTAAAAGTAAAATTAGAAGTATCTGGTTTACCGACCAAATACACTGCTGAAAGCAAAGAATTAACCATCCCCGGAAATGGGACTGTTTCTACTACTTTAGCCTTGAACATTACCCATGATAAGGGTACAGGAGCAACTAATATCGGAAATGTAGTGGTCAAGGGCTTAGCTGGAGTTCAGCTGGACAGTGTAGCTTTAACCCAGAAAACCAAATCTATGCTGGAAATGTCTAACCTGCAGGTAGAATATGTCGGTGAAGACGGAAATAAAGAATCCGATTCTTTTGATTCTGATGAAATGGATTTAAAATTACAGGAAAATGTTAAACCATACACTAAAGTGAGCATGGAATTTAAAGTCAAAAACTTAATGGATAAAGATTATGATGTGGACATGAGTAATATCAAAATAACCATCGAAGCTGATGATAATGATTTCTTTGAAGATAGCTTTGAGGAAGAATTTGATCTAGACGACTTAGCTGCCAGCGAAAATGTGGAACAAACCATTGAATTCATGATCAATGAAGATGCCAGTGCCGGCGATTATAAATTAGATATCACCCTGGAAGGGGAAGATGATAAAGGAGTAGAATACGTCATAGAGAAACAATTAGATGTAACCATCAAAAAAGAAAAAGATGATCTGAGAATAACTAAATTTGTAACTGTTCCGGAAAGCGTAACTCTCTGCGAGAAAAGCTTTACTTTCAAGGTTGAAATTAAAAATTTTGGTTCTCAGGACCAAAAATTTGCAGCTTTGTCTATAGTTAATGAGGAGTTAAAGTTCAATGAGAATTTACAAAACCTCTATATCGAGAAAAGCGGGGATGAAGATACTTGGACTAAAGATTTTGTTTATACCTTCCCAAAAACCATGAAAAAAGGCACTTATGCTTTTGATCTGAAAGCTTATGTGGATAAAGATGAAGTAATCAGTGAAGAAAAATTTAATTTAATAGTTGGAGAATGCAAGAAAACAGTTCCACCAGTAGTTAAGGAAGAGACCGAGGTTTCTGCAACTGAGGAAAGCAATACTGAAGAAGAGGCAGAAGTGATTACCTCTAAATTAGATCTGGAGGGAGAAGAGAAAGAGAGTACGGTAGGAAAGACTGCTACTCAGACTGTTCCGGCTGCGGCCAAGACTACTGCTCCTAAAGCTACCAGTACTGGAACTGCTACACCTTTAACTTCCTCTATGATCATAAATACGGTTGAAGATACCTATAGTCGAGAAGATTTCCTGGTAGGAATCATGCTGGCAGCCTTAGTTATCGTCTTAGCTTTAATCATCATCTTTTTTATGGTTTTATTGAAGAATTAATGGTTTAAGAACATCTTAAAGATTAAGAAAGAATCGGGGTGGTAAGTGTTTTTGGGGATAGATTTTTAGTGGTGTCTCCGATCTAAAAAGGCGATAAACTACTATAAAAAGCGAAAAGCCTTTTAATCGTAAATAAGCGATTTCAGACTTTATTTACGATAAAAAAATCAAATTACTAAAAAATACAAACGAGGGGTTATAAACAATGAAAAATATCAAACAAATTGTAGTTATGTTTTTAGTTCTGGCTTTGCTCTTGCTGACAGTAAAAGCGGCTCTGGGAGCAATTGTAATCGATCCAATTCCTGATCAGGAGGCTATCGAAGGAGTAGAATTTCCTTATTTAGTTAGTGCTGAATATGATAATGGAACCAGTGGAGATTTTGCTATCTCTGCAGCTGATTCTATTCTGGACTGGCTAGCGATTGATTTCCTGAATGATATGAACTTAAAAAGTACCCCTCTAAAAACCAATATAGGCACTAGCGAGATTAGTGTAGTAATAACTGATGGTGCAGAAAATTCTGCTCCGGAGGCGTTTAACCTTACCGTAAAACCAGCTTTAGAAATATTAAATGTAAAAGTGAATGGAGATAGCTGGAATGGCACTGAAGAATATACTGTAATTCCTGGCCAGAAATTTACTATCAGCACAAAATTCATTAATAATTTTGATGACGAGCTTGGCCACGTAGAAGTTCAAGCTAAAGCGAATACAATTCCAGACTTTGTAAATTATCAAGGGGTCTGTAACGGAGCTGACTGCGAAGATGGTTATTGGGTCTTAGAGACTGAAGATGAAAGCGAGGATACTTTTACTTTCCAAGTACCTTATACTATTACTGCCGGAACTTTTGATCTTAAAGTAAAAGTTGAATATGATGATTTCTGGGGATTCTTAGGATTAGGAAATGATTTCGAGGACGAAAAAGTTATCACCTTTAATCTAGACAAGAAAGATGCAGATGTACATTTAGATGATGCTACTTTAACAGATTACGAACTAACTTGTACTCGAGTTAATACCTTACTTTTAAGTATTATTAATACCGGAGACCAACCAATAACTCCAGAGCTATTAGTTTATGAAAAAGAACCTAAGTTAAGCTCCTTTGATAAAATGACTGGAAAGTTCAGCCAATTTAACGGCGGAAATCCTAAAATTCACCAATTCGAAACTTTACCAGCTATTGACGGAGGAAAAAGTTTAGATACTTCTCTGAGCTTGAATCTTTCCGCACTAGATTATGGAGAGCATACTCTCTATCTATATCTAATCAATCCTTATTTTGAGAGCAGCGAAGGAAAATTCATGGCTGATTCGGCTACACTTGAAATCACGGTCGGGCCATGCCTGAAAGCAGAAGTAGTAGAAGAAGCTTTATTGACCATCAAAAATTCTGCTGAGACTAAAGAAGTAGATTTCTTTGAGCAGGATGAGGAAGGAGAATATGTTTACATCACTGAAGATAAGAATTATCAAGGGATCTTAACCTTCGAAGTTCCTATTGATGATGAACATCAAAGTAATCTGGACCTAATTGAATGCAGTATGGACGGAGCGAAAACCCAGTTAAGCTGTGATCCTCCAGCAAAAGATAAAGCGGGAGTTTCAGAATTGACTGTGGACATCATTGAAGATATAGGCGGTTTCCAGACTAATACCATTCAAGAATCAGTTCTAGCGGAAGTAGAAAACACCTTAAGCATCAGCAATGTTAAAGTTAATGGAAATGTAGTTCAGGAAGGAAAAGAGAGTATTGCTCTTGCTCCTGATCAAGAAATTGAAGTAAGATTAACGGTTACTAACCATTTAGAACATCCAGTAACGGGAGTAGTAGCTAACTTACTGACGACTATAGTTAATCTGGAAAGCGATGAGCCAATCAATCTTAATGCCAAACAGAGTAAAGAAATTATCTTCAAAGAACAATTACCTTACCAATTGACCAAAGGGAAGTATGGGGCTGAACTTTCCGTGAGCGGAGATGATTATGAAGATAATCAAAAAGTACAGAGCGATGTCTTTGAATTCATCTTTAATCTCGAGCAGAAAGCAGCAGATCTTGTGATTACAGACTTAATGGTAGAGGAAGAAGAATTAGCGGGGGAGAATTGGAATGGTTTCACCTGCGCTCCGGAAGCTACTGTTACCATGA
>DATDTM010000020.1:0-29265 GCA_035290865.1 Candidatus Nanoarchaeia archaeon | reverse complement strand
CATTTAATTTTGTTTCAGCTTTATTTCATAAAAGAATCACTTTTTTAATAGACCTTTCTGATTGCATTTAACTTTTTTGGTTGTTCTTAATTTAATTTTAAGCTATTTTATAATTTTAAAAAGTTCCATAAGAAAAGAAGTATAATCTTCAATCAAAGATTAATTTTTTGATCTTCCACTTTAAAAATCAATTTCTTTAGCTTTTCGATTAAATTCATTTTAAAAGTATATTATTAACTGTTTTTATTGTTTTTTCATCAAATTTTTCTTATCCTCATTTTCCATCTGCAATCAAGGGGTGGGTAGTAAATTCAATAATTAAAGAAATGTTTAAATAATCAGCTTATTTACTCAATTTTATGGTTTTGGAATCTTTATTCAATCCTTTTGCAGTTAAAAAAAAGCCCTGGGAGATGTTTTTAGCCGGCTTTGTCTATGCTTTTGTAGGTTTAGCTTTGTCTTATATTGTCTTTAGAGAAGTTTCCGGCCTTTTGACCGTATTTCTGATTGTTCTAGCCATTGTTCCATTATTTTATACTACCATTAAAAACGAAGAAGAATTAGATTTAAAATATGATAAAGAATGGACTTTATTGAAAGAGCATACTAAAGTCTTAATCTATCTAATTTTTTTATTTTTAGGCATGACTTTCGCTTTGGTCTTATCTTATGTTTTCCTGCCTTCAGAGATGGTTTCTACCGTATTCTCATTACAGGAAAAAGCTATTCTTAATACTAATAATGTGGTCCAAGGTAATTTAACCAAATTAGACTTATTCACTAGAATAATTTTCAATAATTTAAAAGTACTTTTCTTCTGCCTGATCTTTTCTTTTGTTTATGGTACCGGGGCGATTTTTATCTTAACCTGGAATGCCTCAGTAGTAGCTACCGCTATGGGCAATTTCTTTAAGACAGAATTAGCTAAAGGTGCTAGCTTAGTAGGTATCCCTACCTTAAGCAGTTATTTCAGCGCTGCCTCTTTCAGCTTTTTGCGCTATATGACTCATGGTATTTTGGAGATGAGTTCCTATTTTATTGCCGGATTGGCTGGAGGAATAATTTCTATCGCTTTGATCAAGCATAACCTCAAAGAAGATAAAGTCTTGATTGACGCTTTAGATTTGGTTTTATTAAGCGTAGGCTTCTTGATTGCTGCCGCTTTAGTGGAAGTTTATATCACTCCGCTGATGTTTTGAATGCTTTTCGATTATTTTTGTTAAATGCAATTTTTAATTAAATAACTTTTTTATTTTTATCATTAATCCTAATTCACAACACTTTCACCCTTCCTGGTAGGTTCTGAAAGATATCCCCTTTCTCTAACATCTTCTCAATGATCTGTTCAGTTTCATTGAGAGAAGATTTAGAAATCAATTCTTCGATTAATACTCCCGAACCCTGATCCAATTCTTTAATTAAATGTTTAACTTTTTCTAAAGGAAGCATCTCCAGCTTTTCATCCATCACAATTTCATCTTCTCCGATTAATTCTTCTTCAGAAGATTCATTAGCAGAGACAATCTCTTTAATTGGAATCTCCTCTGCTTCTACTTTAATCTCTTTTTTATCCAAAAATAATTCTTTCAATTCTAAAGACCGAACTTTCAGCCAGAGGGGATCAATTTTTTTGACGATTTCTGGAGAAATATATTTTTCTTGATTATACACTCTTAATTTTCCCAGCACTAAAATTGTATCTCCTACCTCTAAAGCTTCCCATTGAGGATTAGCTTCAAAAGATCTTAAAATTATCTTTCCCGTTCCATCATCAAGATAAAAATTTTGAATTTCCCCCAATTTTTCTTTTCCTAGAATTACTCCTAAAGCATTCAGACGATAAATCTTCTCCCCACTTTTGGTTAATAAGTAATTAGGATTTTGTTCTTCCTCTTTAACATATTCTCCCTCTAACAGCTCGCTGAAAGTAGTTTTAACTGCAATCTGCCTGGAAAATGTTTTTTTTTCTTCCATCTTAAAGTCTTTGGATGAATCCTCGTTTTGGCTCAAAAATGTCTCCTGAACGTTTCAATTTTCCAAAGAAATCTTCCACCTGTTCTTTGGAAAGATTTTTTTCTTTGGCTGCTTCTACGATATTATCTACGGAAATCATTTTCGTGCCCATCTGCTCTTCCAATGAAGAGATGATCTCTTTGATTAATCCGATTCCGCTTCTTTGGCTGGCACTGATTGTGCTACTAATCCTATCAATATCTATTCTACCCGTATCTTTATCTTTAGCGATTTGGTTCAGGCAATAATCAATCAATTCAATCGCTTTTTGGGCATCTTTTTTAGTCACTGTTTTCGCTAATCTTACCTTCGCTGCCGCTTCTGATAGCCGGACTAAAGCTTCTAATTGTCTGGCCGTAATGGGAATACTTTTCATTCCCGACTCTTCTGAAGTACCCGAATTGCGCATGGTGATATAATAATCTTTTAATTCTTCGATGGCCGCATCGGTCATCTTGGGATTGATTTTTTGGCGGATATAAGCAAAATATTTTTTTAAGAGGGTAGTATCAATTTCAGAAATAGCTGAATCCGGATCTTTATGCAAGTTAAGGATGAAAGAAGCAGTTTCCTCATCTTTCTCTCGGTTAGGCAGATCTTTTATCGGAAAGATTAAGTCAAACCTGTTGATCAAAGTGGGAGGTAGATCAATCTGTTCTGCAACAATTCCATAGGGATCAAATCTGCCAAATTTAGGGTTGGCTGCTGCCAGTACGGTAGTTTCACAGCGCAAAGTAGCTTGGATGTTTGCTTTAGAGATACTTACACTTTGCTGTTCTAAAGCTTCATGTAAAGCAGAACGATCATCTTTATTCATCTTATCCATCTCATCAATGATGGCAAATCCTCGATTGGCTAGGACTAAAGTTCCTGCTTCTAAGCTCCAGCCGCCCAAGAATTCATCTTTAACTACTGAAGCAGTTAATCCTGCCGCACTTGCTCCCTTACCGCTGGTAAATCTTGATCTCGGCGCGACTTTAAAGATTCTTTTCAGAATCTGTGATTTACCGCTACCTGGATCGCCGATAAGAAGCATATGTATATCTCCCCTAGTGGTTACCCCATCCGGTCTAACCTTCCTACATCCACCCGCTAATTGCAGAGCTAAAGCCTCTTTGATCTTATCATGACCATAGATAGAAGGCGCAATACTTTTTCCTAGATTGGAAATTACATTAGGAGATTTAGCAATCTCTTTGATTTGTTCTTCTTCTTTTTCGGTAATATTTAATTCCGTAAAATCATCCTCTATCGGCTCGATATTATTAGCTTCAATGATTAAATCATATTTAGTCGCCTGACCCCCGGTTTTTAGGGTGATGGGTACTTCTACTACCCAACCGCATAATTTTACTCGAGAGCCCGGACTGGTCCTTCTCTCCGAGAAAGGTGAAACTAAATCATCTTTCAAAAAGACATTAATTCTCTTCGGTTGGCTGCCGTCCAGGTCATCTGGAGACTCTTCCAGCACTAAACCCTGTCCGTCCACTAACTCTTTAGATATTTCTTTGAATTTGCCTTTTCTTCCACAGCCGCACCTGCTCGGCTCTTTGTATTTTTTGTCTAATTGCAAAATATTCAGAATATTTCCACAGGAAGGACATTCAAATTTAGCGGCAGTAACATGGGGCCGGACATCAGACTTCTGGCGCACAATACCCTCGCTCCAGATGAATTTGTTTAGATGCTTACTGCGGATATCACTAATCCTAATCTTTTGGGATTCAGGAAGATTTTTTAATCTGACATTAAATTTAGTTACTTTTTGAGGTAGATCAAACTCTTTGATGGTTAGTTCTGCGGCTTTAAGCAGCTCTTCCGGACTTTCCAGGATTTCTTCCGTAATTTCTGTATTAAACTTGATCAGCTCTGAGAAATCTAAAACTAAATAATTTTGGCCTTTTCTAACTGCTTCCAAAAGCTGGGGAAGATAATTCTGCTCAATGAATTCCCGGAATACTTTAATTTGTTCTTCTACGTCCATTTAGCTCTTCCCCCCTTTGCGCTAATTAACTAGTATCAAACAAGTAAGAATATAATAAAAAAAGGACTTTAAAATCTTATGCCTGCTGGAAACTCTATTTTTTATCCAATAGTTTTTCCAGATTATCTATGAGCTTGTCTGTAGCATCATGCACTTCCTGCTCAGTTTTGGTTCCGGTACAGACTATTTTACCATTACTGAACAAAAGGAAAGTTGCATTAGTTCCCTTTAACTTATGGACTAAACCCGGGAATTGTTCCGGCTCGTATTCAGTATTTGGTAACTTTATCCCCAGCACGTTTAAATTTAGATCCATGCCAATACTTCCGCTAGCTACAATGTTTTGAACCGTAATTTCTGGTTTGATGGTAACATTAATATTCAACTTTTTCAGGCTTTTGATAATGCTTTGGATACTTCTATCCACATCTCCCATGGTTCTTGCTCCGGTACACACTACTTTTCCTGAGCTGAAGATCAAAGCCGAGGTTTTGGGATCTTTGATTCTTAATACTAATCCAGGAAACTGTTCCGGGTTATATTCAGTATTAGGCAAAGTAGCGGCCATCTTTTCCAGAGGAATCTCCTTTTCCAATCCGGTAGAAACGACAATATTAACGATCTTGATTTCTTTTTTTCCAGTTTTTTTCATGTTTTCAACCCCCCTATCTTCTATTTATAAAGATTAATTTTATTTATAGTAAAAGCAGGGATATTAAACAATTATAAATGTGCTTTTACTATTAGGAGAAGCATTAATTGTTCGAAAAATTAATGCTTCGAGTTTATAAATCCCCTCTTACTATTTAAATATTCCTTTTATAAACCAAAACTCTCTGAAAAAACATATATTCTACTTATCTTCTGCTCTCTGATTAGGCCCCTGATTTCCTCTGGAACTTCAGCTTAACTATTTAAATAAAACTTGCAGAGGAAACCCTCTTTCCCTAATTCTAGTTTGAAGCTAAAATTAGGCTAAATCTTTAAAAGCCAGGCTTCTTTTGCCTCTAATAGATTAAACATGAATTATGATTCTATCTTACTGCGTTATGGAGAGCTTTTTCTTAAAGGTAAAAATGCGCTCTGGTTCGAGAGAAGATTAATTGAGAACACTAAAAAATTAACCGGAATTAAGGAGGTTAAACGGGCCAGAGGACGTCTTATCCTGGAGTATTTTCCTCAACCTTCGCTCTTAAAATTAGTTTTCGGTCTAGTTTCCTATTCCCCCGCTTTAAGGGTAGAAAAAGAGCTGGAAGCGATAAAAACCGCAGTCTGGGATCATTTTAAAGATAAAAAAGGCAGTTTCCGGATTGAGACTAAACGTTCTGATAAGAGTTTCCTACCTACTTCTCTGGAACTTAATGCTCTTTTGGGGAGATTTCTGGAAGAAAAAAATAAAAATCTCTCTTTTGGCTTTGAAAATTATCAGCATCTCCTCCATATAGAGATCAATGTGGATGGGATTTACTTGTTTACAGAAACTATTGACTGTTTTGGAGGATTACCGGTAGGAACCGGAGGTAAAGTCGCTTTATTGCTCGAAAATGACACTTCAGTTTTAGCTGGCTTATTAATCCTCAAACGAGGCTGTTCTATCTATCCGCTTGGATTTAAAGAGCAGAGTCGGAATGGGCAAGATCTTTCTTTATTGCAGAAGTTCAGTCCTGCTCCGCTTACTTTTAAGTTGGTTAAAGATTTCCTAGAAGTTGATTCTTTTGCCCAGGAGAAAGAGATCTTGTCTTTAATTGTGGGCAATACCTTTGAAGATAAAGGAGAATATAAAACTGATTTGATGGTTTTGAAGCCGCTGGTGGCTTATTCTCTTCTACAGATAGAAGAACAACTAAAAAAGTTTCAATTCCCCCTAATTTGATTTCTTTTTTTTGGGTACATATCCCGCAGCTTGCTGCGGTTGGGATTTTTTATTTTTCTTTATTCTCCCACAGATTTATCATAAAGAGATTTCGCCTCTTCTTCCGTCTTCGCCTCGATCAGTGCTCTTCCGTCAGCAAATAAAATTATTTTTCCAAATCGCAAGGCAATCCCGTCATCTACAACTTTTCCTAGTTTATTCCATCTTTTTTTGATCTCTTTCAATTTAACTTTTTTTCCTAGAATTTGATACTTTCCTGCCGAACAGAATTTCATTAATGGTTTTTCTTTTTGATTTAGAAATTCATAAATTCCTCGGCAGGCAGGACATTTCTTATCTTTCTTTACTTTTATTTTTTTAAATTCCATCTTTCTCAAGTTTAGATGATACAAACAAGAATCAACCTTTTCTCTGATCAGTATCTTCAAAGCCAGATTCACCTGCAATGCCCCTATCGCAGTAGTAGTGGTATTCAGCACCCCCACCGTATCGCAGGTTTCCAGATTAGCTTCGCGCAAGAAACATCTTAAGCAGGGTCCATCAGAAAAAATCGGCATGACATAGCCTTCTTCCCGAATTGCTGAAGCATAAATCCAAGGAATCTTTTCTTTTTTACAAAAATCGTTAACCAAGAATCTGGTTTTCAAATTATCGGTGCAGTCTAAAATTAAATCGACTTCTTTTAACACAGAAATATTTTCGGGATTTAGATGCAAGGCATAACTCTTTATTTTCACTGAAGAATTAATTGCATTTAACTTTTTTTCTGCTACTTTAGCTTTAAGTTTTCCAACATCTTTTTCTGTAAATAATAACTGTCGTTGCAAATTGCTTTCTTCAATTACATCTCGATCAATCAAGATTAATTCTCCCACTCCTGCCCGGGCTGATAATTCTACCGCTACCGTACCTAAAGCTCCCACTCCAATGATTGCAACTTTAGCCCGGATTATTTTATCCTGTTTCTCTTTACCCAGAAGCAGAATCTGTCGGGAATAGCGTTCATCCATTTTTCAATTCCTCTAATAAATTGCAGGCATTACAAATTTCCTGATTAGCCGGTTCACCGCATTTCTTACAGATTTTTATTTCACCGTATCTTTCGCTTTGCTTTTTTAGCAAAGGCAATACCGTTAAAAAAGAATTGATGATCCCTTGTTTGGTTCCAGCATACTTGTTTTCAAAATCATTGAGCATATCTCGTACTTTCGCCCGATAACCTTCTTCAGCGTAAGGACATTCTCCGAAATTTACCTTAAACCTTTTCAACAGGCAATACAATCTGGTTTCTTTTTCCGTACAGAAATATAAAGGCTTGACTCTTTGCACGAAGAGTTTATATTCTTCTATTCCCGAAACCGGGCCGAGCTGGGCAGAAAGTTTAGTGTTTGCCTTGAAAATATTCATCATGATGGCTTGGGCTTCATCATCAAGATTATGGCCGGTAACTAGTTTAGTTGCCCCAAATTTCCGGGCATATTTGTTGATCAGGTATCTTCTCCATACTCCGCAGATATTGCAAGGTTTCTTTTTTGTTTTTTGGTTGATTAAAGGATAGGCTTGGTCTAAAGTATATTCAAATTCATCTTTAGCTTTTACAATTTTCAGAGTAACTTTATTCTTTTTACAAAATTCTTTTAGGTCTTGGATAGTTTTTTCTCGATACTTCTTGATTCCTTCATCTATGCAGAGAGCAAACAATTCTTTTGTTCCTAAATATTTTTGGGTCAGATAAAGGGCAGTCAGAGAATCTTTGCCACCTGAAGTGGCCACACAAACTTTATCTTTCGGATCAATCAAATGATATTTCTTGATGGTCCTGAACACTTTTTCTTCAAAATAGTCCAGAAAATGATTTTTGCATAAGTTCCCGTGCTGCAGCTTAATTACCGCTTTATTCTTGCATTTGTTACAGATCATTTCTAACCTCCGGAAACCACGCTTAGAATTTCAATCTCATCTTTGTTTTTAACTAATTCATCTTCAGTCAGCACTTCTTCTTTTCTCACTACTAAAACGGTTTCTGGGTTAAGTTTAAGTTTTAGAAGTAGTTCTTTGACCGTCTTGCCGGAAAAGCTAATCTTTTCTCTGCTTTGTTCTCTTTCTCGCTTGATTACTAGTTCCATATTTCAACCTCAGCCTCCCAATAAGGCTTAGGGTTTTATTCTCGTTCTCGGGCAATTTTATAAATCTTTTGAGATTATTTTTTAAATACCAACCATTTAACCTTCTTCTATGGAAAATCTGCTTTTAATCCAGAAAAGTACAGAATTGGAAGAGCTCAGCCAGAAATTAGGCTTCACTAAAACTTTATTTTTGGATCAAGATTTAGTTTTAGTTCGGGGAAAGAATCAGAAAGAGCTTTTAGACCAGATCAAAACAGCTAAACGAAAAAATAAATTAGCTTTTTATCAGCCGGAAACTGAAGAGATGCTTCGTTTTGCTCTGGAGCATACCCCGATTGATCTAGTTTTCGGAATGGAGAAGATTAATCCTTCGGATTCTTTGCATTATCTGCGCGGAGGTTTGGATCAGATTATCTGCAAGATTGCAGCAGAGAAAGAGAAAACTATTGGCTTTTCTTTTCAGCAGATTTTGACTACTAAAAATCCAGAAAAGATGATCGCTAGAATGAAATTCAATCTTAAGCTTTGCAGGAAGTATAAAGTAAAGACTTTCTTCAATAATTTCTCTTTCCAGAAAGAGGAGCTGCGTTCTGCTCAGGATTTAGAGGCTTTTTTGAGAGTGCTGGGGAAGAATTAGTCCCGCAAAGATTAGTGCTGGGCAATCTTAATTTTTTTCAGTCTCTCGAATTACAATTATCTGTTTTTTGAGGAGCGGTAAATCTCGCTTAATTACGTCCCAGATTACTTTTATATCAACACCAAAGTAATGATGAATTAATTTATCTCTCATTCCTGCAATTTTCTTCCACTCAGTTTCCGGATATTTCTCTTTAAAAGAGTCGGAAAGGTTTTTTGCAGCTTCTCCAATGATTTCAATTTCTCTAATAATCGCGCTTTGTTTTAATCTATCTTTCTTTAGTTTATCTTCAGAGATGCCCTTCGAAAATGTTTCTATTGCACCTATACTTTCTAAGATATGATTGATAAAGATTAGGGGGTCTTTAATCATATTATTTTTACTTCCTCTTTTAAGATTCTTTCTTTGAGGTGAGGATTTATTCCTCCGTAAGTGAGCAGATCCACCTTTCGTTTGAGGAATTTATTTAATTCCATCTCTAAACCAATCAAGTCCAATAAACTAAATTTAATCCCTTTTTTTACTTTGATCAACAGATCTAAATCGCTTTTTTTCTTTTGTTCTCCTCTAGCATAAGACCCGAAAATCCCCGCTTTTATCACCTTATTTCGTCTAAGTATAGGTACAATTATCTTCTTAATCCGGTTGAGTTCTTTTTTTTGAATCATAGCCTAAACTAATGGTTAAAGATATTTAAGATTTTCCTAATTTCCCGCCGCAACTTTAATAAATAAGCCCTCTTTAATAGTAGTAAATATACTTAGAATATACTCCTACAGGTGAGATTAATGACTTTAAACGATTTATTACCAAACAAATTTGCTCGGATTATGGGCACTTTAGCTGCTTTAGCAGTTCCTGCTGGTCTGGGATGCGAGGCGGATGAAGGGAGTCCGGTTTATCCTGCTGGTTCTCAATCCACTTCCCAACCAACTTCTCAACCGTGTTATTCTGATAGCGAATGCAAAGGAGAACGGATCTGTGTGAGCGGGTATTGTCAGGACCCAGACGGGGATAATGGGAGTTATGATCAAAATGGAACCGGTGGAAATAGTAGAAATAATCCAATAATCGATCCAGAAGCGAAAGATCTTTGCGATCAAAAAGATAATAATGGTAATGGTCTTTTCGATGAACTTGGTTGTGGTAAAATTTATGTAACTACTGCTTCTGATAAAGAGTTAGCTTTTTTCGATTTAACCACTTTGGGAAAGACCGTAGTTTTCTCTTCTTCATCGATAGGAACAATTTATCCTGAGGATGCTGAGGTCAGTCCCTATAATAAATCTATTGCTTTTAGTGTTAATGGTGAATTGTATCGCTTAGGTTTAACTAATGCAGTTTTAACTATGGCTGGGAATGAAAAAAATTGCTTTTACCCTTCTTGGAATACGAGTATTGACAGTTTAGTTTGCTATTCTTGGTGGGATGGACCTTTAATTTATTCTTTTGATTTTTATGATCTTGAAGCGTCATCTATCTTTAATTTTCCAGAGGATGTTGAGATTGTGGATATAGCAGTATCTCCTAATGGCCAAAAGATTGCTTTTTCTGCTCCACCATCCAAAGGTTCTAAAGAAGAGGTTTATACCATCAATAGCAGTAATGGCAGTAATTTAGAGCAATTAACTTCCGGCGCAGGATCTTACCGCTTAGATTGGAAAGGAAATGAGAGAATATTTTATTCTTGTCCAGGAGGAATTTGTTCTGTTTCTTCCAATGGTTCTGATCAAAAAACTGAGTTTTCAGGATATTCTCATCTGGTGTTTAACCAAGATTATACCAAAGCAATTCTTCAAGCCCTAGAATCTCCCACTCTTGTTTTGGATTTAAATACTTCCGAGACTTTTGACCTAGACATTTTTGATTATGATTCCGCAGTTTTTGGTTGGACTAATTAAATTTTCAGTGAAAACAGATTAAAGAGCAGACGAATTTTTGGTAATTTACGAAGAAAAAATCTGGGCTAGGTAAGAGTTAATCTCTTTTAGTCTTTTTTATTCTAGTTCTGGCAGGGAGGTATAATTTATTTGGTTTTTTCTTTGAGTATTTGATCAATATTCTTTTTTAATGCGGGAATATCTTCAGTTACAACTTTCCAGACATTTCCCAGATCTATTCCAAAATACTCATGAATGAGCTTATCGCGCATACCCGCTATTTGTTTCCATGGAACTTCGGGATGTTTTTCTCGAAAAGAATCAGGAATGTTCTTTGCCCCCTCTCCAATAACTTCTATATTCCATAAAACTGCATTAACTTTCGTTCTAGCACTCAAAAACTGTTCTTTGGTTAGCTTATCTGTATCTTTCCGGATGTTTTCAATACAATCCAACATGTGATAAAGGAAAATTATCGGGTCTTTCTTCATAAGATACGTACCTCTTCCCGGAGTATTCTATCTTTAAGAAGGGGATGAAGGGACCGATATGTTATTAAATCCACCTTTTTTCCAATTTTCTCTTTGAGTTCATATTCTATTCCAATAATTTTTAGTAAACTGACATCACCTTTAAATTTAATTAAAATGTCTACATCACTCCCCTTTTTCTGCTTTCCTCTCGCATAAGACCCGAAAATCCCTGCTTTTATCACATTATTCTTTCTGAGTATGGGTACAATAATCCTCTTAATCCGGTTAAGTTCTGTTTTTTTAATCATGACTTTAAATAACCGATCTAAAACTATTTAAGATTTTCTTAATTTTCAACCACAATCTTTAAATAAAACTAGTCTTTTTATAGTAGTAAATATCCCCATAAAGGTGAGACTTATGGCCTTAAATGACTTGTTACGGAACAGATTTGCCCGAATTATGAGCACTTTAGCTGCTTTAGCAGTTCCTGCTGGGCTAGGATGCGAGGCGGATGAAGGGAGTCCGGTTTATCCTGCTGGTTCTCAATCCACTTCCCAACCAACTTCTCAACCGTGTTATTCTGATAGCGAATGCAAAGGAGAACGGATCTGTGTGAGCGGGTATTGTCAGGATTCAACCGCGAATAATATTAATTGGAATTCTAATGGTTCTAATTCTTATCAGAATATTTATGGAGTTTGGAGAGACGTAAATGCAGTTCCTAATCCTTTTCCTTTTCCTTTAGTTCTCTTTGAAAAATGTAATGAGGGACAAGATAATTATTTAGTGCTTGAAGGGATACAGCCGGATGGCACTTGCAACTATGGAGATGGTGGAAAAATGTCCATTGCTAATAGCCAATTGACTCTTTTTATGGCTAGCTGTCCAGACGGTATAAAAACTGTTAATTCAGACGTGTATAACTTCCAATTCTCCGGTAGCAACTTAAAATTAATCGATATCACTTCAAATAAAGAGTCTGTTTTAGAGAAGTATTCCGGGAGCATAGCGCCTTGTGAGTCTCAATGTAAATTAGTAGAGATGTTCGGGGAACCTGATCCTTGCTCTCATCAATAACCAAAAGTTTAATTAACTCTATTTTATTTCTGTTTATTTGTAATATAAAATGAATAAAAAAAGAGGATTGAATTTAATAGTTGTAATAATATTTTTAACATTAAGTATTGCTTCTTCGGTAGTTTCACTTAATAAGTTTAGTAATGCTAATGGTGGCGATTCTGGTGATGCTAAAGGCATAGATGACGGGTGTGGCGATTATTATGCTGGTGATGACTACTCGCAAAAAATAGAAAGTATGAGTTCCGCTATTCCGAAATCTTCAGATACGTGTACTATTACTGCAGATGAAGAAGATCAAAGTTATTGGTTCGGCGGAGACGAACATTGTACTGGATATTATCCTTTTGGTTCCATGATTACCCCGCAAGGTAATGCCTTAACTATTTTTAAAACGGGAATTTATAGTACCGGGAGTTTTGTAAAGTCAATTCTATGGGAATCTCATGACGGCAACACCTACATCTGCGGTCCCGGAGGCTGGTGGTACCAATGTTCAGAAGAATCAAAAGGAGAAGTACTTTGGGTTCCAAGTAACGGCGAAGAATATCTATTAAATTGTACTATCGATAAAGAAACTCTTTTACCTGCCTGGAATTTAGTTGATATTGATTCAGATCATGATGGTTTTGCAGCTTCTAAAGATTGTGATGATAATAAAAATGATGATCCTGCTTATTGTCCTAAAATAGACTTAATCGATTTTCCGGACGGAATTACTAGCGCAGGACTAAGAGATTATACCTTAGGTTTATGCCAAGACCCCCGGTTTTCCACCTGCGCCATCTGCATCAATCCCGGGGCGGCAGAAGTATGTGGGGATCAGCTCAATAACGATTGTGATGCAGGTACAAATTATTTAGCTGCCGCAGAAAACGATTTAACTTCTGATGATTGCAATAAGTTTAAAGAAGGTTGTCTTCAAGAAGGAATCGTCCAGATAGATAATCCTGAAGGTCTAAATGAAACTTCTTCTACTTCCTTGATCTACAAAAACATCTTCGACCAGAAATTCTCCTGGATTCCTACTGAAGAGGGCGGCTACTGCTGCGGGTATAATGGTATCCAAGATTTAGGCGTAATCCAAGAAGGAACAGAATTGGAAACCGCTTCAGGCATAGAGTCAGCTCAGGGCAATTATGTTTGTTTAAATAAAGAGATGACCGGGAGCAAGGAAGGAATTCCCGAAGACTTATGCGGAGACGACTGGTGCTGGGTCAAAGCTAGTGGTCCAGCCAAATTTCAGATTTTTACCGTAAATCTTCCTACTGCCGAGCCTTTCGATCTAGTCTCTAATAGCTATAATTGGTATGCCTGCAACGCTAATTCCAATATCTTTACTTTAGAACAGCCTTTCTTTGAAGCACCTGCGGGAGAAGAAGGAGAAAATTCCATTAGTTACAATAAAATCGCCAATCGTTTCTATTGTTATCAGGAAGGCAATCATTACAGCTGGGCAGAATGCTCTGGAAAGGATGATAAAGCCGCCAATGCTAACACTATCAAAGGCAGGAAAGCAGGAGAGGGACTTTACACTCTATACCTGCCTAGCGCAGATCCTCTGACTGGAATTCAATATGGAAATTCCATTACCGCCATCGCTTCCAATCATCCGGAATTTATTAAATTTTACAGGGAAGAAGCGTTTTATGATTTCGCTAATTATCAATATCTAGAATTTTTAGTCAAGTTCGTAGCTGATGAAACCGGCACGCCCATCCCCGTTTCGGAATTAACCGAAAAGATCGAATTTCCTGCCCAGGTTTATTTAGAGATTTACGGTCCGGAACAGGAAAATAATGAAGGTAAGGAAGAGCATATCCTTTATCTGAAAGAAAACGTTTTAGGCTACGTAACCAATAATCCTTTCTTTGCTGAAGATAGTTGGATGCATGTTAAAATTCCTCTTCACTCTAATCTGCAGGGTGTAACTAAAATTAAGGTCAGTACCGACGAAACAAATTTTATTGGAGTAAGAAACATTTATCTGAGCAAAGAAGGAGAAGAGTCTTTGCTCTGTTCCGGAGAAGATTCAGAAAAGTTCAGCTCCTGGTTGAGCAATATTGATCAATTACAAGCCCAGAATCCAATTAGCGGAGAAAAATTATGTACTGAATTATACGGTCCAACCGCTTGGCTGGGTAAAGAAGTTACCATGGATTCAGCTCGATGTTGTGGAAATAATCCTCAGGAATATTATTCCGGTCCGAGCAAAGAAACCGAATGGAAAAAATATGGCTGCTGGAATTCCCAACCTATTGCAGATAAAGAAACGATTATGAACGTGGAATTTAAAGTTAATTCTATGGAAAAAGATTTAGAATTAGTTTATCCTGTAATCAAAGTAGGTTATACTATCTCTTTAAAAGGCTCAGGATTTGTTAAAGCAAATAAAATAGATTCTGCAACGATAATCTCGAGTTGGGATGAACTAGATAAAGATCTAGAAGTTATTTTCTGTTTAGAAGATACAGAAAACTGTGTTCAATGGAAAGATGGTTCAATCAATCATTCAGGGACAGAACAAGCCACTTTAACTTTTTCTCCTAAACCCCAGCAAATAAAAGAATTATTTTATCTTAAATCCACCTATTTTGATCCCTATTCCGGTTCATACAACAGCGAAATCACTTTGGATTATACTAACGATAAAGTTAAACTTTATTTCATGGACGCTAATTCTGGTAAGAAATTAGGCAAATCTTTCCAGATGGGGGAACTCTCTTCTCCGGGGTTGAATACAGTTTATGTTTTAGGGAAAAATCTTGCCGTTGAGGTCAAAGAAAAAATTAACACTAGTACAATAACAGAATTAAATTACCCTTGCAACCAGGCTGAGTGTTGGTATCCTCTGCCCGGCAATCCTCCTTACACCATAACTAATTTGTATCCAAACTTTTATGAATTATATTTTGTTAGTCTGAATGAGGAAGGCAAAGCAGAGCCAGATTATGAATTGATTACCTCGGATAATTCAAAATTCGACCAACCCGGAAATATTTTAGCTAAGAAAGTTGCCCAGCAGGTTTTGTTCGTCAATCCGATAGAAGATGAAAACGTAGATCTAGCTGCAGAATCAGAAGAGCCGGGCTTTTATGGTTGTAATGCTGCTGATTACCTAACTAACAATCTTAAAGAGAATCTTCCCACCTGTTCCATTTTAGCTGGAAAATTCTGCTCTTCTTCCCAAGACCAGGTTACTCCCAGCGAAGAGCGTTACACTACCATTAATACCTGGAGCGATGAGTCCATCGAGCAGGTCGGATATGAAATAATTGGCACGGAAATAGAAGAAACTAAAAATTATTTTGAAAATTTAATCCTGCAGTTAAAACCTCAACCTCACGGAGTGATAGAAAGGAACTTCACTGCAACTATCTTCCCCACCAGAAATTTTGTTCCTAACGCTGAATTCAAGACTAAAGGCCAGGAATTACCTCATTGGGAAACTTTCCAGGGCAGTTTGGTGGAAGAATCAGAGAAACAGCAGGTAGAAAAGAAGATTCAAACAGTTAATCTTGCTCAAGGCCAATTACTTCGTTCAGAAAAGATTATCGTTCCAGAAAATAATGAATTAAAGTTTTCCCAGAATGGCACTACTAAATTTAAAATTTATTTGTATAACAAAAACGGAGAGCAATTATCTGTATTAGCAAACCAAATTAAACCCTTTTCCACCACAGATGTTTCTTATTTAATCTTAGAATTCTCCGGTCCAGGCACAGTCAAACAGCCTTTCCTGCAATTATTAGATAATTTAGGCCCAGGAGATTATAATTATCAGCACCAAGATTATCCAGACGGTTACGATGCTAGAAAATCTCAAGCTTGTTGTCCCCAAAACTATTGCTGGAATGGCTATGCCTGTATCGAGCCGATGAACTCTTTTGCAGATTATTCTAAAGTAGCTGAACACGTCTCTGAGGGCAGAGATTATCGCTGCATTGATGGCCAATGGAAATATCTGCCTTTAAAATGGGATTGGAACACTTATGATTGGGGCTTCTGCAGTACAGAAAAAGAATGTTTCGTCAAGAAAGACGGCAATCCAGAGAATACCCCTGCAACTTTCTTAGATGGAAAAGCACCCCTTTGCATCCAATCTGAGGAGTATATTTTAGATCATTATTGTGAGGAAGGCAATTGGACCTCTCGAACCAAATTCCTTGCTCCTAAATTATTAGAGGTAGCAGAAACTGACGATTATATCTTATACTGTGACAATTATCGTAAATCTTTGTTAGAATACGATTATGGTGTAGAAAATAAGTTGGGTGGAGAGGCAGGCTATTCTGCAGGAAAAGAAGCTGAAGAGGGCCAACTTTTACCCACGGAAACTAAAGAGGCCTTCCCGCTCTGTTTTTCAGGATTAAATAAACCGGAATTTTCTGGTTTGGTAGAAGATAAAGATAATTCCTGTGTAAACAATGTTTGTCTCCTAAAATTTAAAGATGGAGGGACGTTTAAAACTGCTTTTGCTACCACCTTAAACCAAAATATTTCCAGTGAAGATTCTTTCCTCCTCGCCTGGATCAATATTCTTCCAGAAGAGATCAAAAATGTTTGCAATTTAGAGAGCGAAGAGCTTTTTGTAGCCTGCGATTTAACTAAAGTTTCCAATGTTCCAGGCAGTCTATGGTACTCAAAAAAACTTAATGCCGTTATCTATAGTAAAGAAGGAATCAGCTTAGATCCCAATTTATGGAAAAAGATTACTGATTGGTTTAAAGATTTGTTTGGGATGGAAAGCGAATTATCCGAAAGCACCAAGTTTGTAGAGCAAGCTAAGAATTTCCGAGACCTCTACATCTTGAATAAAAAAGATACTAAACAAGTTCGGGTTATCAAAGAATTGTTTGCTGATAAAAAAATGCTCATTGCTGAATACGAAAATTTCCAGACCCCCCTCTGCGATTATGTTAATGTGTATAAAGAGCTGCCGCCTTTGCCGGAATTGGATGTAGAGATGCTGGAAAGCTTATCCCAGATGGAAAAATTAAGCTGTACAACAGAGGAAAACAAGCAGAGAATAGAGATTACCGGTGAGCCAGACGCACTAGACTTCTTCTGGCCCCAATTGACCGGAAAGTTAAGGATGTTGGGGATGGAATAGATTTCTATTCAAACCCAAAAAGGTTTATAAGCCTAAATATATTCATTTTACCATATGATAAAAAAGAGGAAGATAGATAGAGTTAGCTTTAGGTCTAAGCATGCTCAGATCACCATCTTCATGATTTTAGGGATAATCATACTCTTCACTTTCTTATTTATGATCAAACTTTCCAGTGAAGTTAAGATTGGAGAATTAGAAGCAGAAAAAGAGAAAGTTCTCACTAAAACTTTCAAGAAAGAAGCTTTGCGTATTTATGTCGAAGACTGTTTAAACGATGCCCTGGAAGAGGGTTTAATTAAAATCGGCCAGCAGGGAAGGATCTGGTCAGGCCAGCCCGGAGGAACCAAAGTTTTCACAGATAAAATCAGCGGAATAAATTATAATTCCGGAACGGAAAATAGTTTGGTGGCCTATGCTCTAACCCGAGAAACTTCCGATTATCCTCATGCCTACCCTTGCGATAAAAAAAATCAAGCTAACGAAACCCCCTCTTTCTGTCGTTATAAATATCCTAACACTACGGTTGGTTTTGGGGATTTAGTGCTTGATGATGATACTTTAAAAGAGGATTTGGCCAAATATTTGATCAATCGCACCAAATGGTGCGTGCACAACTTTACCGAATCGGAAATCTCTAAATATGCCCAGATTGAAGAAATTAAGATAGATCTAACTTTGGATATCCAGAACGATGGGATTAATCTTCAGGTTAAATATCCTTTAAAGATGACTATCGGAAAAGAAGAATTCTTTCAGATTTCCGAGTTTGACTTTTTTTATCCCAGCCAGTTCCGCGGTCTTTTAGACGCAGCAGTTACCCGTCCTTTACAGAACGATTGGAAATATTTGGATTTTGCCTATAATGAAACCGTCTTGAAAAGTCCCAACTTTTTATATGGAAGCAAATTTCAAATACCTAATTATTGTTCTATCTTCAAAGATTATTTCCTTTGCGCAGGATCTTTGTACTCGGATAAATATCAATCTTTAGGGATTGGGATGGAGCGGAAAGAACTTGCTGATGGAAATGATTTATTTATTTTCAGTTCCCCCCAGATTTTGAATCTGCCGGAAAAATATACTTTTCAGGTTGCCAGGCAGAACCGCCCTCCGGCTCTGGATTATGTGCATCGTCTGGAATGTTTAGATTCTCCAGACCCGGCTTATCGCTATGATTATCTGGTGATCAAAGATGATGAAATTTATGGAAACATTAATTTCTCGCTTAATGCTAGCGATCCTGACGAGGATGAAATCTCTGATTATGAGTTTAAACCCGAATTTAATGGGATAGAGATAACTCTGCCCAACAATTTCTTGGTTCGATCAGAGAAAGTAAAAGAGCTAGAACCGAAAGTTTATCCTCTTACTGTTACTGCTACTGACGAGCATGGCTTAAGCGACTGGCAGGAAGTAAGAGTATTGGTAGATAGTCCGCTTAAGGCGGGAATATCTTTATGGCTACCCTATACCCTCTATGATGGTACTAGTTACAAGACTTATTCAGAATTATTTTTCGGAGAGGGGGTAGTTATTTCCAATGAAGATCCAATATTTGTAGATTTAACCTTCCCAGAAGATTCAGTTTTAGGGATGATTCCAACTGCACGTTTAGAATATACTTCAACGGAAGGAAAAGATAATTTTAATCTGCCCATCAGCAGTCCCCAATCGCTTTTAGGGCAAAAAATATGTTATAGTTTTCCTTTCAGTGAAAATATGGTTGCTTGTTCTTTAGATAATTACAAAAATAAATTAGATTCCTGGCCCACCGAGATAACTACTTTCGATTTACCTTATTTTCAGGATATAACCGAGACTGGGATTTTAAAAATTATTTTTTCTAGAAATTATTGTGCCACGGATTATGAAAATCCTACAGAAGTAAATATTCGAGTAGCTCAATGCCTTCCTCACTTTAATCCAGATTATCCTTTCCCCTATATCCCTAACGACCAAAACCAAAATTATAAGTGGTATTATGCTAAAGATAATCAAGGAAATATAATTCTTGATCTTGATGGAAAACAAACTTACAATAGAAATGATTCTTTCAATCCTTTCCTTGCTACCCATGCCTGCTGTAATCCTAATAGCTGGACAGTTTATCCTGAAGGGTATCCCTGCTTCGAAGAAAGTCCTGAATTGGGCTGTTTTGGCGGTTCAGATGAAGCGAAACCAATAGGGGGCTATCTTTTAGAAGAGAGATCTACTGAATATTATTGCGATGGTATGAGGGGAAACATCTGCGGGGGAGAAGATGGGGAAAATAATGCTGAAATCTATATCTCTAAAAATCTTTGCGGTGATTTTAAATTAAATCCAAATTGTAATCAGATAGCGTCAGTCTGCGCTAATCAGGTACCTTTTAGCATAATTCCTAATTCTGATGGGACTTCCTCTTGGTGTCATGGAGATTTAGGCTGCGGAAAAGATAAAAAAGCCTGTACTACTATTGCGGTAGATATAGATTCGGATGATAAATTCGCTAGCGGGATTGATAAATGTGGCTGCACTAAAGATACCGTTGGGAAGAAATGTAAAAATTTGCAGATTGATGCCCCTGGTTTTGGCGTCTGTAAACTGAATAATCCTCCCGGGGCCACTCCCAGTTATGGTTGCGTCTATAATCTGGGTCCAACTCTAACTAATCCCGATATAGTTCCCTAATCAAAAATGAAAAAAAGAATCTTAATCTTTACTGTACTGTTTTTAATCAGTTCTATTTCCGTTTACAGCGGTTGTTTTCTGTACCCGGAAAGCACTTATTATTGTTCAGATTTAAGCCAGGAGCAGGCTGAACAGGAATGCACCCAGTATAGTTGTCAGCTAGAGACAGTTTTCTTTTCAGAGGCAAGCTGTGGAGACAATCAACTTTTTTCCGAGTGCACCCCGATTCTCTGTAAAGGCTCCTGCACTAAAGAATTATTAGGCAAGTGTTCCAGCGGAGCAGTTCCGCAGGGGGAAGAAGAGATCTGGTGCTCTTCCGGTGGCTGCTGCCAATTTGATTATCTTAGCGGCAGTTATTGTAATTATAAAAGCAGCAAGGCTTTATGCGAGATCGAAGCCAAGAATAAAGACGTGCAGCAGTTTGGTTTCGATTCTTTGATCAGCCAGGAGCAATGCCCTTCTTTATGTTCTCAGCAGCAATTAAATCTTGATTTAGAAACAGTTTCCGGATCAATTCTCGGAAAAGAGACTTCTTCTTCATTATCCGTGATTTCAGGGGTAGAAGTTAAAGATTTTACCGACATAAATCCTCCTCAAGACTTTACTTTTTTGATCTTAACCTTCCTCGCAATATTGACCATTCTTGGAGTGATCGTTTATTATCTATTCGCACACCCCAAATTACGAAAAAGATTATTCTTTAAAATAAAAGAGTTATTTTCCCCCCAGAAATCAAAGAGTACTTCCTACAAAGAAACAGGACTTAAATGGTACACTCCTTTTACCTCCAGCCCGGAATTATTACAAAAGATAAACTTCTTTAAGAAAAAAAGAGAACAAAAAGTTAAAGAGCACCAGAGGGAAGAATTTCTGGCCGCCTCTGGACTAACTCCAATTAAGGCGGTTAAGGACGACTTTTCTAATCTAAAACGGGTGGTGGGAATACATCAGCGCAGAAAGAAATATCATCCGGAAAAAAGCAGTTTTCAAAATCTGGAAGAAGTAGTTATAAAAGTAAAAGAGCGGGAAGAAAAAATCATTAAAGAAAGATTCTTTCCCCAACCCCAAGAGAAACAGAATATTAAAGAGACTTTTTCGAAGTTAAGGGATATTGCCCAAGGCAAAAGATAAGCAAAAATAGAGGTAATTTATTTAAATAAACCCGCTATTTTTAAGGTTACTTTTGAGGTGGCTTTGTAGACAGTTTATTCAAAATGAAAAGAAACCTAGATCAGATTGTTTTGGAACCATTAACAGATTCTATCAAAACAGTACTCAGAAAACCGGTCTTTTATCTTACCACTTTTGCTTTAGGCCTTCTTTCCTGTGGCGAAGGTCAGGGAACCCAGATTCTCCCTCCAAGCAGCAGCAGCACCAACCAATATTGCCAAACTGATTATGATTGTTTAGGGGAGCAAGTCTGTGAAAATAGTCATTGTATTAATTCTACCCAGACTTACCCTCAAGATCCCCAATCCCTTTATGGTGCTTTGGTTACAGATTTAGAAAGCGGCAATATTGAGAAAGTAGTTACTACTTATTTTGACCCCGCAGTCCAGCAGAAATATAGAACCGCTTTATCTACCCAAAATTTGCCTTCTTTAGCCCAGAAATTAAAAGATAAAATCTTATTCTTGAGCGAAGACGGCCAAAGATTCCGAGAATATGAAGTTTTAATCGACGGAATGTCCTATCCTATTCAGATGTTAAGAGTTAAAGAAAACGGAACAGAAGTTTGGAAGATTCGAGGATTATAAAATGGATTTAAAGAGATTAATTGCTACTGGAGCTTTGTTATTAACCAGTCTGATTCCTAAAAGCGCAGGTTCTTATGCAGTGAAAAGCGCAGATGGCATCGATTCTATTCATCCTTTACTGTCTTCCCAATTATCCGCTTTTTTATCCAATAATTCTTTACTTCCGGAAGGGATTACATTTAACCTAGGAAAAGTTAAGCAGGGAAGTATCAATGAAGATTCTTCAGATTATTATTACACTCGATCTTATAATCATTTCATCTCTTGGAGTAATTCTAACGACGGAATTTGGAATTTTCCTTCGGCTAAGGATTGGGCTATGAGTTCAGAATTGCAATCGGGAAAAATTCCATTTAATTTGTTTCCCGGGCCCCTTTCTATTTTTTATCAATCACTTTATCCAGAAGATAATCCTAACTATCCTCACGACGACAATTCCTGGCCGAGAGTAGTAGAACAATATCAAGGCGGAGAGATTGGAACCGCTTTCGGGCACATCTTTCATCTGATTTGTGATGCTACCGTTCCAGCCCATGCCCGTTTAGATCCTCATTATGGAGAATTCCCTTTTTTAGAGCAGTTAATTGAGGGAAGCGAATTACATAGTTTATGGCCCACCGATCTTATGGAAGTCTGGACCGACGAACATAAATTTGAGATTATGAACCAATTAACCCCTAAATCCGAGAATGTTCCATCACCGGGATCTTTGCCAGAATTATTCGAAGACCTAGCTTATTTTACCGGTTCTAATTTTTATAGTGATAATAGTGTTGATGGCACAGTAGTTGGATTAACTGAAGTGATGGAAGGGAACAAAAAATATTTTGTTAAAGAAGTGGAAGGAAAGAAAGTTCATGTATTGCGGGAAGGATTTCTTACCGATTTCCCGGATACAACTTGCCTTCAGGACATGTGGAAAGTTCTGGGCACCAAATCTTTAGAGTACGGAGCGGCAGCCTTGAATTTACTTGCGGAGGACCAACCCGTTGAACCACCCGAGTGCACTAACGAATGCGATTACGGACAAACTACTTGTAAAGACAATAATGTTATGACTTGTACCAATAACGACCTGGATGATTGCAGAGAATGGACCCCCGCAGTACTCTGCGGCAGCGGACAAGTCTGTAAAGACGGCGATTGTGTGGAGGAAGGGACGGATTGCATTTCACACGATTACCAAGATTGCGGAAGTAGTACTGCTATCAATTGGTTTGATTCCTGCGGAAACATTGAAGAGGTAGTGAAGAACTGCACGGGTGGGTATTATTGTTCTAATGGTAATTGTGTTACTGAAGGTGATAAATGTAGTTTGGATTCGTGTATCAAAATAATTGGTGCGACCCCGTCAGAAAAATGCGATACGGGGTGTGAATTATTCATTATTGATCATCCAGTTATATCTGGATGGTATGTTGGGGGTTGTTTAAAAACTTGTAACACCAACAATGATTGTAACCAGTATCTCAGTTTAACCTGCCAATATAACCCAATAGATGAAGATAGCACAAAAGTATGTCTCCCCACTGACGGTGATCCTAATTGTAAAGCTGGATTCTCATCCATTCATAATGATCTCTGCGTAAAAAATAATAATCCCCAACTATCTGCGCTTGCTAACCTTTCCAATGCATCCAATTATTTTTGTTATAGTGATGAATGTCCAGCAATCAGTTGCCCTCTTCCCCCATAAAAGAGCGAATTTTTTTTTGAAAATAATAATACTTTCATCAAACTTACTTTAAGTGAAGTTATTTCTAAATCAACCCTCTTCGCAATATTTATAAACTAAAAGTATTTGATTTATCATATATATAATATGATTAAAAAAAGAGGCTGGATTGTATTAGTTTTAGCTTTATTTCTATTAATCATCCAGTTCAGCCAATCTCCCGCAGAGGTTGGCGGCTGTTATGTTTATCCTAAAGCTAGCGCAGACCTCTATTGTCAGGGTGGAATTTTAGACACTGAAGCTAAAGTAGATTGTGATTCCAAAACCGGTTGCAATATGAAAGAACATTTCCTTCCCGGTTCTGATTGTTCAGAATTAACCGTTTGCGAAGAAGTAACTTGTAGTATAGACTGCCAATCCCATCCCCAAGGCAAGTGCGAACAATTGGGGGGAACTAAAGTTAATGAAGAAGATTATTCTTTATATTGCAATCCCGGCTGCTGTAAGATTGCAGATAAGTTCTGCCAATTCAATCTGCTCAAGGCCCAATGCGATGATAAGGCTAAAAAATTAGGCCTCTCCGACCCGCTCCAAATTATTTTTGATAATAAGCTCGGAATGAATACTGACCAATGCAATAATCTTTATTGTAAAGTCCAGCTAGAAAAAGTAGAATTAACGGTTTTGGTTCAGGACTCTGCTGCTCTTCCCATACCAGAGGCCCAGATCCTTCTGCAGGGGACTACCTTCAGCGGAGCTACGGATAATTCTGGAAAATATCTTTTTACCAACTTGAATCCGGGAACATATTCTATCAGCGTTTCTGCTCCAGATTATTCTCCTGCCTCGGCAGTGATCTCTATCTCTCCCGGGGAGAAATTAGAACAAACTTTTACTTTAACTAAATTAGAAGGCATCGGTGAAATTAAGGGTACAGTTACCGATTCTGCTAAGGCCCTAGCTCAGGTCACTATCTCCTGGAGCGGTCCAGTAAGTGGTCAAATTTTAAGCAATGATTTAGGCGAATATTCTATCCCTTCTTTACCTAAAGGAAATTATCTTCTAACCGCCAGTAAAATTGGTTATACTTCTGTAACTAAACCTTTTCCTCTTACCGCCGCAGGTTCTTTTCCCCTATACTTTACTCTAACCCCTGCAGCTGCCCAGAGCATCTCAGGAACAGTTTATTTAGATTCAAATCATAACCTTCTTTTAGATCCAGAAGATAAATCTGTCTTCGGAGCTAATCTCTATTTGGATGGGGTCTTTAAAGGCAATTCCCAATTTCCAGGAGGAACTTTCTCTCTAATGGTAGCCAGTGGAACCTATAAAGTAACTGTAACTTATTCGGATTATAACTTCGAGCAGACTATTACCCTTGCTGAGGGCCAGAGTCTGGAAAACCAAAAATTCCTATTAACCAGCTATTTAGGAGAATGCACCGAACCGGGAACAGAAAAAGCAGTAGAGATATTTTCTGCTAAGCCCGTTCCTGGAGAAAAAGTCATTAAATTAGAATGGTCTAAACCCTGTCCGGAGGTAACTGGCTATCTCATTGAAAAATATGCAGGTGAGATCAAGTTAGATGATCTCCTAGCCTCTCCTGCAGAAAATTCTTTATCCGACCCTGAAGTAGACTGGGGAAAAGATTATACCTACAAAATTATCGCTTATTACGATAAAGGTAGAATAGCAGTAAACGAAAATTCCCTTACCCTCAATGTTGGAGATAAGCGTTGTGCCGGACATTATCATACGGATACAAATATTTGGGACAGTTTTTGCCTGATTGGAGATATAGAAACTAAACAAAGAACCTGGACTTGTAATAATGATAACCAATTACAATATGTGCTTGAGTGTGAAGGTGCATATTACTGTTCTGAGATTACCGCTACTGAAGCCATCTGCGCTAATGCTGGTGGTTGTGGCCTATCTGCCCAGCAGGCAGACCCTTTCGGATTATATTATTCCCGGGCAAAATGTTATGGCACTCCCACTCCTGAAGATGGTGTAGCTAACTTCTGTTATTTTGATTTTACCGACACCATTGTCAACCAATGTAAAGATTGCACCAAGATCGACAGTTGTTTTAATTATAAAAGTAAAGACGCCTGTGAGATTAACAGCTGTCTGGGCAGCGAATGCCAGTGGGTCGATAGTGGTTCTAATGCCCAACAATTAGTAGATTACAGTTTGATCAATCTGCCCGTTTTAGTTACAGCAGAGACCGGCGCTGGCTATTGTGTAGAGAAAGATTATGATTCAGACCAGTTTTGCAGTTTATGCGGTCCAAGCAATCCTCCCTCCAGCTTGTTTGAAAATTATTACTGTACTGCCGAGGTCTGTTCAGGACTGGGCCGTTGTTTCTCAGCTTTCAATTTAGATTTATGTTCCAGCTGTGGAGAATTTCCTACTGAAACCAGCAATTGTTACGCCTACAATACCGAGATGGAATGTACTGCCCAGCAAAATGTAGGTAAAAACGTTTATGAAGAGATTTCTCCTTCCCAAGATAGATGCGGCTGGGAAAAATGTTTATGGACCGGCACCAGTACCGGATTCAGCAAGAATACCTGTGTTAAAGATGCTAATGCCGATAGCTTTTCTGACTGTGAAATCTTTGTTAATCCCAGCGAACAGCAAGCCTGTAAGTTAGATCATTCTGCCCCTAAAACCCAGCTTCAAAATTCAGGAATCGGGGTTATTTCTTTCCTGACCCCCGAAATAGTTTTTAACGGAAATGATGGATATCATACCCTGGGCAGCCAGAAAAATTCTCTGAAAGAGTTAAGCTACTGTTTAACTTCTCCGGAAATAGACCAATGTTTCGTTAAAGATGGAATCAGCCCATACCAAAAAATAGATTATTCTGGAAAGGGATTAACCGAGTCCATCTCAGTAAATTTGATTACCTCTACTTTTTTAGAGGGCAAAAACATTCCCGGAGAGACCCACCTCTTAAAATTTTATTCTATGGACAAATATTTCAATCAGGAAAATCCTCAGAAGACTTTCGTTTATATTGACAATGTTCTACCCGATTTTGAGATTAATGAAGATATTCAAACCCAAGGAGACACTACTGCTTTATCCGTTTATCTTACCGGAACTAAAGAGATCATCAGCTGCGATTTCACTTTAAATCAGATCTTGCCCGCGGGAAGTTCCAGCTCTGTATCGGTACCTAGGGAAGAGCAGGTTAAAACTGTCTTTTTCCAAAATCTTAAAGGAATAAAGTATACTCTGAATGTTACTTGTACTGATGATGCTGGAAATCAGAATTCTAAGCCGGAAGAGTACATCTTTGATCTGGAAAAGAAGATCGAGATCACTTCCCCCAAACCTAAAGAAATTTTATCTCAGACGGAAATCTCTTTCCAGGCCAATACTATAGCCGGAGCCAGCTGTGCTCTCTACCTTTCCTCAACTAACCAAAAAGTAGCCGATTTTTTGAGCGATGAAACCGGTAAAGTGCATACCTCCCCAGCAATCCCTGGATTCTACGAAAAGACTTACGCCGGTGAATACAAGATAGTTTGTAGTGAGTTGCTCAATCCCGAGATAACTTATGAAGATTATTATGATTTCCAGATAGATTTCACCCCTCCCCAAACCCAAATCTATCTTAAAGAGGGGATCCGAGAAGAACAGCCTAAAGAATATGGTTGGCAAGAATATTTCATCCAGACCGTAAATGTAACTTTTGAATGCTCTGCGGAAGGGTTTGAATGTGATAAAACTTATTATTGTCTGGGAGAGGGTTGTGAAGTTATTAATAATCCTAATTATGCAGAATATACTGCTACTTTAGAACTCACCGCCTCTAATAAAATCTGTTATTATTCTATCGATCTAGGAAATAGTCCCGTTTATCAACCGCTTTGCGGAACTGTTAAAGTTGAAGGTTATGGCATCACTTTAGAAAAACCAGAAGCCTATACCTATCAGGAAGAGATTTGGGGCTTTAGCCATCTTCCTAATTTTGATTTCCAATTCTTCACCAAAGTGCCGACCCAAGAATGTAAATTTGATTTCGTTTCCGGGTATGATTATGAAAATATTCCTCCGCATAAAGCTAAAACCATTAATACTGAAAGAAAATATTTATTTTCAGCTTTCCCAGAAAGCGTCTTTTCTTCTTATCCAGAAAGTTGTGCAGATACTTCCAGTGAAGAATGTATTAAAACTTTATTTGTAAAATGCCAAGATTTGGATGGAATCGTCGGTCCCGAACAGAAGATTTACCTAGAGTACGATCCTTCAGCTCCGAAAATATTAGACGCTTACGCCCAGCCTGATCCAGTTCTGGAAGGAGTTTCTACCGAATTATTTACTGTAACTGATGATAAGACCATTTGCCGCTACAGCGATGCTTCGGAAGGAGCAGGCAGCCAGGAGTATGCTAATATGGAATATTCATTCCCCGGAACTGCTGAAAAAGTTTTAGACACTTTTCATCAAGCTACTTTCGCACTTAATTTCTTGGGCGCAACTAAAGATTATACTTTATTTAGTCAATGTCAGAACGGAGCTGGAGATTTATCTGAACCAGCAGAGATTTTTTTCTCCGTAGATTATTCCCAGTTAGGATACATCGTCGAGGGCTCCTTATTCCCTGGTGGTTATATCTTCGATAAAGAGATCACTCTTTATGCTGAAACATCTAAAAACGCTTATTGTTCCTATGATCTAGGAGACGGCTATTTGTCCTTTACAGATGGTCAGGGAGAAAAATTACATTCAGTTTTAGTCAGCAGCCTGGAAGAAGGAGATTATCTCATCCCGGTGAAATGCGTTATGGGAGATCATCTGGCTTATGGAGAGATTAAATTTAAGATAGATCTGACCGCCCCAACCATCAGCAAAGTAGAAGACGGTAATCGTACCTGCGGTAGTGAGTACCTCAACATCATGGTTTATACTGACGATTTAAACGTCACTAAATATATTTATGAAATCTATTCTGCAGGAAAAGTAAAAGAGCAGAAATTAAATTATTCTAAAAGCGGAAATCTTTCTAATCCTACACTCGGCCTCAGCAAGAATAATCAATCTTTGAACCAATCTCCAGCTTCCCCGCCCACTCTTCCCGGACTAGAACTTGCTCCGGGAACTTTAATGCTTAGTGGAGAGGTTGGTCCAGGATTACCTTTATTGATTCCTACTAATAATCTCACTCTCAATAATACTTATAAAATCAAAGTCAAGGCCACTGATGCTGCCGGTAATGTAGGTAAGTTTATAGAAAGTGACGGAGTGGCTCTAGTAGAGAGCAACTATTCCCTCTGTCTTATTGATAATACTGCACCGGAAGTAACTTTCTCTATCAATGATAGCTCTTGTACTTTAACTAGTGTAGAAATGTTCTGTACCGACAATTCTGGCTGCAAAAAAGTATTCTACGGGAAACAGGGAACTTCGGATTTATGCCAAGCAAATGAAACTTACCAAGGTAAAAAGATTAATCTCGATAAGTCCGGCTGGCTGTGTTATTATGTAGAAGATTATAACGGAAATAATCATACCGATAAAAAGAAGATTGGTTTCTCTGACGCAGATGGAGACGGGATTAAAGATAGCTGCGATAATTGCACTCTTACCACTGCCAGTAAGATTGTAAATAAAGAAGGCTGTGCAGACGGAGAAGTTTCTTCAGCAGGTAAAAAAACCGATACTGACGGAGATGGCCTGCCTGATTCATGGGAAAAGAATTATGATGCTGAGAAATGCGCCTTGAATTACGCCAGCCCAGATTCAGATGATAATGGAGTAGCTGACAATTTTGAGGATTATGATCAAGACGGTTATAACAACCACGAAGAATATTTGTACAATTCTAATCCTTGCCTGGCTGATGCTGCTGGAAAAGAGAAAGATAAATTCAAAGAGGGATTAGAAAAACAGAAACAGGAAAAAGAGAAAGAAGCAGGATTAATACCCCCTGATGCAGAACCGAATTATCTGGCTTGGATTTTCTT
>DATDTM010000019.1:0-7752 GCA_035290865.1 Candidatus Nanoarchaeia archaeon | reverse complement strand
GATTATCCTAGTAGTTTTACTAGTAATAATCGGCTTAATCGTAGGCTTCAGTAGACTGAAGAAAGACGAAGACGAGGAAGAGAAAACTTATTACTAAGTTTTTTCGAACTTCCTCCTATCTTTTGTTTTTTTTCTTTTTTTTAACTTTCTAATTTTTTAGGAAATTATTTTATTTTTTGTTGGATAAGTTTTTTATAGTCTTCTTTTAATTATTATTTTTAATGAACATCACCATTATCGGAGCAGGGCCAATCGGCTGTTATGCAGGCTATCTATTGGCTAAATCCGGACATCAAGTTGAAATATATGAGAAAGGAGAGATTGGCAGGCCGATCCAATGCACGGGATTATTAACTGCGGATTTTGATCAGTTTGAGATAGATAAGAGTAGTTTTCTAGTGAATACTTTCGATCAGATAGAGATTAATTCTCCCCAGAATCAATTAGTTCTAAAGCAAAAAGAATACTTAATCTGCAGGGATAAGTTTGATAATCATCTGGCTAAGATGGCCCTTACTGCCGGAGCTAAAATTTTCCTGCACCATACTTTCCTGCGCAAAGAAGGCCAGAAATTAATCATAAAAAATAGTTTGGGCGAGGAGAAAGAGATTATTCCGGGAGCGGTGATTGCAGCGGATGGACCTTTATCCCCTACTGCCAAGGCTTATGGTTTCTATCATGGGCAACGGGAAAATTATGTGGGAATACAGGCGATAGTAAAAGGAAATTTTGAGGCTAAAAAATATCAGACTTTCTTTGGCAGCCAGGTTTGTCCGGACTTGTTTGCCTGGATTGTACCTGAATCTGAGGAACGTGCTCGGGTAGGATTAGCGGCAAAGAAAAAAGCCAAAGAGCAGTTTGATCAATTGATGAAAAAGAATGGTTTTGCAGCGGAAGAAATTCAGGCAGGAACTATTCCTTTATATCATCCGGACCAGAAATTAAGTTCAGAAAATTGTTATTTGTTGGGAGATGCTTCCGGGTTTGTGAAAGCGACTACCCTGGGCGGGATAATCCCGGGAATGAAACAAGCGGAGATCTTAGCGCATTGCTTGAATAAAGATAAAGATTATGACCAAGAAATTAAAGTCTTAAAGAAAAAAATGGATCTGCATTTGAGGATAAGAACTACTATGGATAAGTTTTCCGATGGGGATTGGGATAAATTGGTTAGTTTGATTGGTCAGGAGAAAATTAAAATGATTCTGGAGAAGCACACTCGGGAAAATCCTCAACCTATTTTGTTGAAAGCGTTATGGAAAGAGCCGAGATTAATTTACTTTATGAAGTTTTTAAGATAGGTAAATTCAGGTTTGATGACCTTAAAGAGCAATAATAAAAAATCCCGATCGCAGCAAAATTGTATTCTAACCGTAATATTTAAATAAATTAAACTAATTCTCTGATTT
Organism: Candidatus Nanoarchaeia archaeon; assembly: GCA_035290865.1. Lineage (GTDB taxonomy): Archaea > Nanobdellota > Nanobdellia > Woesearchaeales > GW2011-AR9 > DATDTM01. The sequence continues at coordinate 6,343 of DATDTM010000019.1, read as the reverse complement.
AAAATGCCAAAGAGGTCTAAAGTTTATAAAAAAGAAGGGTTAATCTTAATTATTTTTGTTTTGTCGCTAAGTTTGTTAATTAATTTTGTTTACGCTTTGGAACCATGCCAATCGGGAGGCCTGAGCACATCTATGCACAAAAATTATCAAATGCTTTACCAGGATGAGGATTTCATTCAGATCAATGATTTGGACTTACTAATGGATGTGAGCCAACTTAAAGATTTAGCCTGCCTGCAATATCTGGATGCAACCGACCGGACAATTAAAGGAGATATCGCTAACCTGAAGGATCTAAAAAACTTAGTGGTTTTTAGCCTTTACTCTAATCCTGAAGTTTATGGTGATATTTGTTCATTAGCCGGAGCGACAAACCTAAAAAGCCTGAAATTTGCTTTTGATCCGAAGATAACCGGCGATATTTCCTGCTTAAAAGGCTTGACCAAGCTAGAAACTTTTGCTATGACCCATACCCAGATTACTGGGGATCTATCTGTTTTTGCTAATATGCCTAACTTAAAAGCAATCTATGTTAGCGGGACTAATATCAAAGGCAATATCTGTGCACTAAGCAATTTGACCAATCTTGAAGAGTTGGGAATCGCTGATGAGTATCCAGGAAACCCGGAAATCTATGGAGATTTAGCCTGTCTTGATAACTTACAAAAGCTGAAAAGAGTTTCCATTTATAATACGAAGACCATTAATTGCGAACAATTTACTAAATCTCATCCGAATATTGCCCAGATGGGGATGACTGAGTCCGGAAGGCCTGCCGGCGGGGGATGCTCTAAAGAGTCGCTGAAAACTTTAGTGGATGTGGCTCAGAAGTATGAAAAGAAAATAGGCAAAGAGGTACAGACTGAAGTTAAGGGGAAACCGAATTATCAGCCTGCAGCTAGTGAAGAAGGGGTAGACAACAAAGAGTTTGACAACAAAGAGTTTGACAATAGGAACGTCTTTACTAAAATCTTTGATTGGATTAAAAGTCTGTTTAAGAAAGAGCCAGCTCCGCCTTTAGATATTAGCAAGCCATTTCCTGAAATCAAAGATGATAAAGAGGAGGATTTGCCTTCAAAGGTTCCAGATGGTGGGCCTCCCAAAGAGTGTACCATTAATGGACAGTTTATTGGTAAGGATAAATGTAAAGCTATGATGGAAAAATTGTTTATAAATGCCCCGGATGATGATATCCCAGAAGAATGTGTTGTAGAGGGAGAGTTCATCGGCGAAGCTCAATGCAAAACGATGATGGAAGTATCATCTCCCCAAAGCTAAAAATCGCGGGATTTTTTCTTCTATAAGTAAACTTAACCAATTTGCTATAATCCTAAATATAGTAGAAATCCGTAGCTTCCTAACATCTTGGGATTTCTACTAATAGTAAATATCCAATTATATGTTCTGTTTCTGTGGATATTTACTATATTATCTCTAAACAAATTTTCTTAACACTTTCCCATACATCTTATCTAATCCGCCCAGCCTGAACAATACTGCTTCTTTTATTCCGCATATTTTTACAATTTTTAAATCCTGCTGCAGTTGCTTTAAACTAATTCTGGGTTCCGTCCCATGGATTCCAGGAGCGATGGTGCCTAAAGCGATCAAGAAATGGTCTTTAAACTCATTCTTTCCGCGTTTTAATTCGGTTTGGATAAATTCCTGATTGAAATGATGTAGAGAATGATAAATCATCTTGATGATCTTGACTTTGGGATGGGAATAATGCAGACCTAAAAATTGAAGAATTCTCTCTTTCCATTTCCCTTCAGGGTAATATTCTGCGAGGTAAATGGTTCCCCTATAATCTGAAATGAAATTTTTGATCATTTTTTTGTTCTGATGAAAGTTAAAGAATTGGGTAAGATATAAAATTGGGTTTTGGGTGGTGGGTAATTCCAAATCTAGCATGATCGGTATGGTTTGGTCATTTAATTTCATTAGAATTCTATTTAAAGCGGTTCTGTTACTAAAAGGTGAAATCCAATAACCTTCTTTTTTACTTAAAATAGGCCAGTAAACAAATTCTTTAATCTTATTTTTTTGATTGTACTTTCGATTGATCTTCTTTTTTAGATCTAAGAATTCTTTAAGGGAAGAAGAAGCGAGATAAAGTTTGCTAGGGAAATTAATTAGCTTTAACTTTTCTAAATTTGTGGAGGTGGGAAACTCTTCGAAAAAGGAGATGATCATAGAGAGAGTTATTTTTTAATCTTTAATATGCCTTTCGGTGAAAGGTAATAAAATATAAGAAAAAAAATAAAAAAAAGTTTAGTTTTTAGCCAGGTTAAGGATTGCTTTAATTCCCACAATTATTCCTGAAGGCAGGATGAAAGCAAGGATGGAAGCTAAAACACTTTCTAAATACATTCCAATTCCTTGTACTTGACCTAATACTCCCTGACTTAAGCCGGTCATGATGACCAAAGCGGTTACGAACAAGACATACTCTTTAGTTTCGGTAGGGCCGATGTTAAAGAATCCCACGATTATACCTGCTAGAATCAACAAACTGGTTAAGTATGGTGCTGTTCCTGCTGGTAAATTTGCGGAAATTAACCCTAGAACTAAAGCTGCTATTACTCCTACAGTAAAAGCATAGGCAATGACCTTGTTTACAGCTTTTTTTACTATTTGTACCATTTCTAATCACCTCCAATGATTTTAGTTAAGATAAAGCAAAGAGTTTTTTAAAGGTTTGTTATCATTCTAAAATGGTATTATGGCTGAGGAAGCAGAGAATTTAAATAGAAATTAGAGATTTTACCTAGAGATGCCTACTTTAATTGCCTGTTTATCTTCCGGAAAGGGGAGCTGGAGCGAGGTGAGCAAGATTATTGCTCAAGGAGGATGGAATAAAGTATTCTTGATCACTAATGCTTTCGGGAAAGAAAAATTTCAGCCGGCAGCGAATACGGAATTAATTGTAATAAATGATTTCTTGGAAATTCCGGATTTAGTTAAAGAGATTAAAAAGAATCTTCAGGGGAAGATTGTTGATTTTGAAATAGCTTTGAATTTAATTTCGGGAGCAGGTAAAGAACATATGGCAGTTTTGGAAGCGGTGCTGGAGTTAGGATTGAATTTCAGGCTGGTGGGATTGAAGAACGGGAATCTGGATGTGCTGGGATTGGAAAGGTAGAAAGATTGGATGGTTCTGGCGTGAGTTAAGGAATCTATTCCATAATCCCGTACCATTGGTACAAGACCCTATCTACAGCTTTAACTAAGTCGTAACCATCCCCGCTGATTTTCAGGCAGGTGCCAGCTCCTTTAACAGTAGTTTCATTTGCTATAGCTAATTCTATTACTGGCAAGTTCTGGGGATTGTTTTCACAACTGATTAAAGTGCGGTTATCGCAGCCATAACCTTCTTCAGTACAAGAGCCAATAGGAGCACGGTCCATGCCTTTTACAACATTAAAACTTAATTCTGAGATAGCTAAAGTATAATACTTATTAATTACTTTAGGATCAATAGCGATGTAAACAGAATCACCGAGATTAAATTCTGGGTTTAAATTGCCTTCAAATTGGATGCTTTCTACTTCTTTTGGGCCGAAATGTAACGGGATTTTCAGTAAAGTGCCGAACTTATTCATCTCCGTCCACCATAATCCGTCAACTTTAACAAAGCTATAATCATTATAAATGTAGCCTTCTTCCTCATTCAAATCTCCGGCAAGATTATCTTGGTGTAATTGGTCTACATCTACTACTGCTGCAGTAGTCAATTGGTTAGAATATAACTTAAACCCGCCTAAGAACAAGCCGAATACTCCTACTAAGATTAATATCGTAAAGAGGATAGTTTTCGTATCTCGGGAATCATTCTCTGGAAGATCTAAATCTTCCTGAACTGCTTTTTCGATGTCTAACATTTCTTCTTTCTGTAATTCTTTCTCTAAAGCCTTGCTAAACTTTTTTTCGCTCATTTTAAGCTAATTATCGGCTGCTTTTATATTATTTTCCATTTTTTTTAGGTAGATCTTAAGTTTAGCTAAAGTCTCTGCAAATAATTCTGGGCTTAAACCGGAAATCTTTTGTTCTTTGGTCTTGGGCAGAGTGGAAAGAGTGCTTTTGAGCCTTCTTCCAGTGCGATTTAAACTTAATTCTAATTGTTTAGCTTTTTTAGTGCCGATGAATCTGGTGGCAGGCAGTTTGGTAAACGAATTAATTCCTGCTTTTAATAATAAAGGAAATTCTTCCAAGCGATCGGTCCAGCTTCCAGCGATGATCTCTAATCTTGGGAATTTTATCCGAGTTTGGGCAATCCATTGCAGATAATAATCTGATTTGGGGCTGGTTTGGAAAGGGGTGCCAGGATGGGGATTTAAAGAATAAAAAGTTACCCGATCTAATTTATATTTTTGAATAAAATTAAACAATTCTGGGAGATCACCTATTTTTTCTCCTAAGCCAATAATAATAGTGATACTCTTTTTTAGTTTGTATTTATCTGCTAATTTTAAAGTTTCCAGCATAGGTTGTACAGGTTTAGAGGGACAGATTTTTTTTCTGAGTTTCCAATCTACGGTTTCAATAGAAGCGGAAACTCCTTTAATATAGGGCAATAAAAGCTTAATTTCTTTTTCGTTAAGGTAGCCGATGTTAAGCCAGAGCTTTTCTTTAGCGAGAAGAGAACATTTTTTTACGAGATCTAACAATTCTGGAAAAGTGTAGGCACCATATCCTGCAGAGAGAAATTCGATTTTCCAGTTTAATCTCTTACTGAGGATTACTTCGGCCAGAATTGAACTTAATCTTCTCCTAGCTTTTTTTGGATCTTTAATCTTATCTTTCTGGGTGCTCATATAGCAGAAAGCGCAATCTCCCAAATTGCAATACCAGCTCAGAAAGATAGCCCGTTCAAAGTAGCAGGTTTTAGGAAAATTCTCTGCATAAACTTTTCCTGCTTTTTCAATCAGTTTTTTGGTTTGGGGAGTAAGGAGCATTTTTTGGGGTTGTCTTTTGGTTGAGATTATTTTTACTAAAGTGATTCTTCTTGGAACTTAAGGAAAGATCAAAAGCCCCTGGGGAGATTTGCACTCCCGCAAACCTTTTGGCTTCGCAAAATGTTTGATCGAAATACGCTCAAGTGGGGTCAAGTCGTTTCGCTTCGCTCACTCGTGACTTTGTTGTCACAAAGTATTCGCTTTGCTCGACCCCACGATAAAAGCCCCTGGGGAGATTTGCACTCCCGATCTACTGCTTACGAGGCAGTCGCTTTAGCTGCTGAGCCACAGGGGCATTTCCGCTTAATTCATTGAAAACTTTCTTTTCTTTTAAATTGTTTGGGTTATTTTAGTGGGGGGAATAGTCTCTTCTGTAAAGTAGTACTTAAGTAATAAGATTTATAAACTCTCCTCTTTCAGAGAAGAAAATGCCTCTGTCTGAGTCCATAGGATTTGTCACCACCTCTGTTTATCTTGTGGTTCTGTCACTTTTAATCTTTGTTGTAAATCAAAATATACTTCTGCTGGCGTTTTCATAAACAAGCTTCTGTGAGGGCGGATATGATTGTATCGATATCTAAACAGTTCTAAATCTCCCTCACAGAAGCGAATTTCGTTTATGAATGTTAAATGATGCCTCTCTACTTTTCCAGTCGTCGTTGGCTTATGCACTTTGGAGCGAATATGTTTAATCCCCCATTTTTCACACCATTGATCAAATTCACTATTTTTACTTATTCCTCCTACTTCAGACCCATTATCAGTAAGGAGTTCCCGTGGAACTCCGTGAATTTGAAATATCTCTTCAAGAAAAGTTGTAACTTCTTCTGTTGTTCGACTTTTCATCTTTCTGATACCAAAACAGAATCTGCTGCAATCATCTATCACTGGTAAAAGCCAGTTTCCACCTTCATCTTGATGTGCATCTAGCTGCCATAAACTATCTGGATGCTGCCTCTGCCATTTTACCCAATGAATTCGTTTGTTTTCGATTTTGCTCCCTCGTGAAAGTCCATTAGCTTTGATAATGCGCTTGTAGGTGCTTTCAGAGACTTCAAGCTTAAAAATGTGTTTAAGAGGTAGTGCACCCCACCCAGTTTTCTTACGTAGGTTGCAAATACGCAGAATTTCTTGTTGTTCAACCTTAATCAATGGCGTTGGTGGTTGTGGTGCTACAGGTCCATGCCATTTGGAGTTTGATAAATGCTTTTTCCATCGCTTCAGTGTACGAAGCGATACGGTAAGAGCATAGTGGTCGTGCAGATAGTTTCGAACTTCGTTATGATTCCATTTATTTTCTAGGTAAAATTTACGTAGTTCGATAATAATCATTGGATTTTGCAGTTTCATTCACCCCACTTAATCCCACAGGATTAAAAGGGGGT
>DATDTM010000018.1:0-80080 GCA_035290865.1 Candidatus Nanoarchaeia archaeon | reverse complement strand
TACACTTTGTATACGAAAAGCCTCGATTTTTTAGTTTAAAGAATTCTTTTCTTATCTCTTCTTTTTTCATGTGTATCACCCAAATTCAGCAAAATATGCTGAATTTTAAGGGTGGTGACATATGTCTTGACCCAGCACAATAGAACTTTAAATAGTAATCTTTAAATACGGTCTCAAAATTGGTTTTCTAATGAAGATTTATGGGGAAATGGGAATAAATAAGTACCGAGAGATGAATGATAATCGAGTAGTGAAAGGATTAAGAGTATTGAAAAGAGAAGGAGTTTTAACTTTCGGATCTCGTTTTTTAGGCTATTTAAACCGTTCTTTATTGAGAATGATCAGCCCTTTAGCAGTAAAATTGATTCCAAAAATGTATTTTGATTATAATGACCATAAATTGGAATACTTTCATCACCCTAAAAATTTGGTTTGGACCAATGAAAGAAGTATAGAAATCCCGATTATTATGGATTACCTTAAAAAATCCTCTGCCCAGAACATCTTAGAGGTTGGCGCAGTCTTACCTCATTATTATCCTCAACTCCAACATGATGTGGTGGATAAATTTGAGAAAATGGTTGGCGTGATCAATGAAGATGTGATTACTTTTCATCCTCAAAATAAATATGATCTGATTGTAAGTATTTCTACTTTAGAGCACGTTGGTTTTGAGGATGATCTGAGAGATAGCGAGGGAATCCTCAAAGCCCTCAATAATCTTAAAGAGAATTGTTTAGCTGAAAAAGGAAGGATGGTTATTACTCTTCCTTTGGGATATAATAAAGATGTAGATTGGTACCTTTTCAATAAAAGATTAGGTTTCTCTCAAGAATATTATTTTAAGAGAAAGAATGTTTTAAATATTTGGGAGAAAATAAAATCGGAAGAAGCAAAAAAGATAAAATTCAGTGGATTTAGTGCTCAAGGGATTGTAATCGGAATAATAACCTCTTAGATCTAAAATGATTGCCTGTAAACTTTGTAGTGGAAAAGTATTTAAGGAACAGACCCTCTTTAAAGGTTCTACCGATAAGTATAAAACAGAATTTTTTAAATACGGGCGGTGTTTTACCTGCGGTTCGATAAATAATCTTAGCCAAGATAATCCGGATTATTCTGATTACGCTACCGGTACAAAGATTTCTCATCTAAAAGTAAAGAGGTTTGAACGATTTTTAGAAAAAAATGGAATAGGAAAACATTCACTGATTTTAGACTATGGCTGCGGTAATGGGGCCTTATTCTTAGAATTAAAGAAAAGAGGTTATCTTAATACTAAAGGGTACGAACCATTTAATGAGAAATATTCCGATTCCATCAATCAAGATCAGAAATACGAGGTCGTTTATTTAACTCATGTTTTTGAGCATATACCAGATTATATCAAATTCTTTAAGATAATTAATACAATTACTGCACCAAAAGCCAAAATAATTACTATCCATCCCTCTTCGACCAGAGTTCCTCCTCTAGATCCCGTTTGTCCTTTCCAGAATTATGCCTTTCATGCCCCTTTTCATGCCCTTATTCCCTCCGATAGTGAGACTATCAAGATTTTCCTAAAAAATAATTTTACTCTTCAAAAACACATATCTTATGATATAGAAAGAAGTGGGATTAAAGATAATAATTTAGTTACTGCCCTGCTGGCCAGATCTTTGGGAGGAACGAAAGAGTCTTGGTTGGGAGTAAGCACGGGAAAAAAAGCTTTGGCTGCCTTAAGCTCTCCCTGCTCTTTTTTAGATAAAATGTTCTTTCATACTAAAGATTATTTCGTCAGCACATTTATTTTTGAAAAAAAATAAATTAAACGATTTAATCCTACGATTAAATCTTTTTTTCTCTTTAAGACTAATTCCCCACAATAAACTTTTCCAGCTTCTCTTTTGCTTCCGCATCCGGTATCTGTCTAGGTGGATGCTTAAAGAAGAAGAAAGAGGCTTCTTCAACCGCACCCCCCATTTTTCTGTCTAAAGCGAGCTTAGCGCACCTGATTGCATCTGCTCCAATCGCTGCCGAGTCTGGAGAATCTTCTACGGTTAAGTCAATCCGATACTTACAGGGAATATTACCCCAGAGATTGCCTTCTAGAGTGATTACCGCAGTTTTTTCGTCTTTCTGACCATCACGCCAGCCATGGCCTTTCTTGCCGGACATCCCTTCTCCTTCTCCCGGGCCGAAATAAGCATCATGCTCCAGCTTCTGCCCTTCAGGCAAAAGGCTGACCACTGATTCTTGCTTGCTGGCCAGTTTATGCTTTAGGCGGTGCTCAGCAGTCATGTTCAAGAAATCAGTATTTCCCCCTTGGTTATATTGAGAAGTAGTTCTAATCTTCAATCCTCGATCCACCGCAGCCTGAATCAGCATGCGATGGCAGTAAGTAGCACCCAGCTGTGATTTTACATCATCTCCAACTACAGGTAATCCTGCATCTTTAAATCTCTTGGCCCATTGGGGATTGGAAGCAATAAAACTAGGAATGCAATTAACAAATCCGCATCCAGCATCGATTGCAGCTTGGGCATAATGTCTAGTAGCTTCTTCAGAACCAACCGGAAGATAATTAACCACTACATCAACTTTATATTTTTTAAGGATAGCCGCTACCTCAACTGGAGATTCATTAGAAGGCATAAAAGTTTGGTCTTTATTGGCATGGTCTAGCATATGAGGAGAGACCCCATCTAATTTAGGACCCATAAAGACCGGAACATTCAGATAACGAACTTTCCCGCCGATTTGTTTAGTACAATTCGGAAAGGCATAAATCGCTTCGGAAAGATCTTTTCCTACTTTGCGCACATCTACATCAAACGCTACCACCGGCTTGATATGGGTTACTGCATACCCACCTATAAACTGGTGCATCACTCCTAACACAGTATCATGATTATGATAATATTCGATTCCCTGCACTAAACTGCTGGCACAGTTGCCTACGCCTACAATAGCTAAGCGGATTTCTTTGGTCTTGAACATCTCTCTGGCTAATTCTAATTCTGAATATTCATCAATATCTACCCAGCGGTGCGGGCCTATGTCTACAGAAAACATTTTTCCTTTTCCAGCAAAAACACTCACTGCCGCACTCATCGAATCCGGCTGATCTTTAACTTTTCTGATTTCGTTGAAAATAATCGGGCTGCATTTGAAAACTCCGCAGTCAATTGCTTGATAATCAGTATACCCTTTATTTACTCCCAAAATTCTATTTCCGTCTAATCGAACCTTAGCTGCGTCATCCAGCCAAGTAATGGTATTAATTTTTTTATCTACTAATAAAGCGCAGGCATCCCTCTCTAATGGATGCTGAACTATTTTGTTTAGCGCTTCAGGTTCTATGAAATGGTCAGACATAGCCAAAATGAACTCTCCTTTGATCAGTTCTTCTGCTAAAAGCAGGGATTCTCCTAAAGTTTTCTCGAAATAGGGAGTCATCACGTACTTAATTGATATTCCATATTTAGAGCCGTCCCCTAATTTTAAGGCGATTTTATCCGCCATGAAACCGACGATAATAATAAATTCAGAAACTCCAGAATTTTTAAAGTTATGAATAAGATGTTCAATCAGGCTTTTATCTTCGATAGTATATAATGATTTAGGGATAGGTTCTCTTCCCGCGTTCAGTCTAGTTCCTTTTCCGCCGGCTAAAATTATTGTTTGCATTTTTTGTTGCACCTCGATTTTTTAGATATTTAACGATAGTTATTGGATGATCCTCCGTTTCAAAGAGAGAACTATCAAACTAATGCTTTCTGAGGACCAGCATTTAAAAAGAAAATGGATTAATCTTCTACATCACTAATCGGTTGTTATTATTGAAAGGGTTTGTTTCTTATTATCCTAACCCCCCTCTTAACATCGGAATCACAACCTTTTTATATCTTAATCTACCCCCATTCCTGAATGCAAAAAATCCCTTCCATCAAAGAGCTGCGCCAGACTGTTTCCAAGCAGAGCACTAAAGGTTTTCTCAATCCTCTGTGCGATTTCCTAGCCTTTTATCCTGCCAAAATTTTCCTCTATCTGCCTTTCAATCCTGTACAGATAACCGTAATCTGGATTTTAATCAAGATCGTTACTGCTTTATTGATGACAACCGGAAATTATCTATTGACCATCATCGCCTTAACTGTCTTCCAATTAGCCTCTATCTTAGACGGAGTTGACGGAATAGTCGCAAGGTACAGAAAAGATTATTCCTATAACGGCATTTATTTAGATTACGTGGGGCATTATTTCTGCAATTCTTTGCTCTTAATCTGTTTGGCGATAGGAACTTATCAGAGTACTGGAAAAGCATTAATCTTGCTGGTTAGTGCTTTAGGAGTATTCTCTTATTTATTATCCAAAGCCATCACCATGAACGGTATCTGGGTTTCTAATTTAGAAATGCGCAAAGAAATGGAAACCATCGTCTATGGAGAGCAGTTTTCCATGAAAAGTCAGCAAAATAGAATTGTGGCTTGGATAGTAGACTTCTTTCTGATGGACAATCCTTTAAACTTTATGTTTTGGGGGGTTCTCTTTGGATATGCAGAATTAACCCTATGGGTTTATGCACTCATTTTAACTCTAGAACTGCTTCGAAGACTAGCACTACAATATTGGAGGATTAGGAAGCATGAGTTGGGGAAGAAAAAAATAACCATTTAATTTGTCTTCCTCTTAACCGGTTCTTACTTAAATTGATGGTGTAGCTTTAATGGATACAGCTTTCCATAATATTTTTAAAAGAAATAAAGATTATCCTACTTTATTTCAGAATAGGAGTACTGTTCCCCACCATGAGCCCTAAAAAAAATAAAATAAGAAAATTAATTTTCTTTGTAACTAATCGCTGTAATTACCGCTGTAATCATTGTTTTTATTGGAAGAGCTTGAATAAAGAAGAAGTGATGTCTTTTGACGAAATTAAAAAAATTGCTGATAGTATTGGTAAACTTAACACTTTGTTAATTTCTGGAGGAGAACCTTTTCTCAGAAAAGATTTAGCCGAGATTTGTGAATATTTTATCCAAAAAAATAAGACTAAATTGATTTCTGTGCCCACTAATGGCTCGATGAAAGAAGAAGCTTTAGCTTTTGTGCACAGATTGCATCATCAATGTAAATTAAGAATTTATGTTTCAATTGAGGGGTTGAAAGAGACCCATAATCGTATTCGGGGATTAGATTGTTATGATCATTCTATCGAATTGCTTAAAGCTTTGGTAGAGTTGAAAAAAGAGTGTAATTTTACCCCAATGGCTATGATTACAGTCTCTAATCAGAATTATGAAGAAATCAGTGTGATTGCTAAAGTATTAAACGAGATCGGGGTACATTATTCTATTACTCCTGTAAGGGGCACGCCCAAAGATAGTAAGTTTCGCGCGCCAACCGCAGAAGAATGGGAAAGTTTAGTTAAAGAGTTGCGTCAACATCGAACTTTTTATGGGAATAATTATTCTTTTAACAATAACAAAACAAATATTCTTAAAAATACGCATCGAAAAATAGCCATGCGTTCTCTAACCAAGATGTATTGTTCTGCTTTAAATGGAAAACGGGGTTTTATTTGTGATGCTGGGTTGAATACGGCAGTTTTGGATTATGATGGAAAAGTATTCCTCTGCGAATTGACCGCATCGATAGGCACTATTAAAGATTATGATTATGATTTCAATCGATTGTGGTTCAGTCCTGAAGCTGAACTAAGAAGAACCCAGATTACTAAATGTGTTTGTACTCATGCTTGTTTTATTAATACTAAATATATGCGGAGTGTAGAATGGCTGTCTCAGTTATTGTCTTAGTCTATAATGCAGAAAAAACTCTGCAGCGCTGTTTAGATGCAGTTCTAGACCAAACCTATACAGATTTTGAGTTAGTTATTGTTAATGACTGTTCCACAGATAATTCTCGGGATATTCTTAGCTCTTACCAAGATAAAAGAATCAGGATAGTGCATAATCCAAATAATTTAGGTATTGCCAAAAGCAGAAATATTGGGATTCAGAATAGTAAAGGCAATTTAATTTTCTTCACCGATTCTGATTGTATTCCCACTTTAAATTGGCTGGAATCAGGAGTTAAGGGTATCCAAGATTATGATTTTATCACCGGCTGGACTTTGTATGAAAATTCTTCCCCCACCTTTAAAGATCGAGTCATGAGCGGGAAAGACTATTTCTTTACTTGTAATCTTGGCTTTAAACGTTCAGTTTTAAAAGCAGTTGGCGGTTTTGATGAAGAATTTGCCATGTACGGTGAAGATAAAGACTTATGTTATCGAATTTTGGGGCAGGGAGGGCAGAAGACTTTTTCTTCTAATATGCTAGTGATTCATCAGACTATTTTTCGTACGCCTAAAGACGAGTTAAAAAGATATAAAAATTACTTTTATGGTAAATTAATCAGTCAAATAAAACATCATCAGGAGAGAGATATTAAATATAGGATAATCCGGCCAGATATGCTGTTTAGTGTAATTTTTCCCCCCCTAATTTTAATCGCAAGACCTTTTCATAGTTTTGAGGACTTAAAATTATTGCCTTTCACTTGGTTAGGTCTAGCGAAAGGAAGGTTATATCTCTGGAAAAATTGCTTTAAACAGAGAGAGTTTTATTTTTGAGTGGATGATTAAGACTATGACCAAAACCAGAGAGAAAATTCTCTATTTATATCAAAAAGGACATCATTTCTGTACTAAATTCAATATTAGACCTTCTTTTTTAAGACAGTTAAACAGATTTCTAGTGAAAAAGCTTAGTTCAGATTATATTATACTTGAAGGAGATAAAATATTCTTAGACCCGGATGATTCTATGCGTCTATCTACTCGTGGGTATTACGAGCCTTTCATCACCCAACTGATTAAGAAAATTGTTAAGAAAGGGGACATTGTGGTGGATATTGGAGCGCATATCGGATATTATACCTTAATTTTAGCCAAATTAGTTGGCGAACAGGGCAAGGTCTATGCTTTCGAAGCGGATCCAGCCAACTTTGCACTTCTGAAGAGGAATGTCGGGATCAACGGTTATAAAAACGTAATTATGGAACAAAAAGCAGTATCTAATTCTTCCGGAAAGGTAAAACTTTATCTTGGGAAGGAAAGATCGACCCACCATTCTATCCGTAAGAATAAATATTCTGGCGAAGATTATGTCTCCGTAGAAACTATACGCTTAGACGATTATTTTAAAGATATTTCTATTCATTTTGCTAAAATTGACATTGAAGGGGGAGAATTTGAAGCTTTAAGCGGGATGCCCTTGCTTTTGAAAAGAAGTAAGAGCTTCCAGATCATCACTGAAATGGTTCCGATATTCTTAGAGCAGATTAAACTCACTCCTGAACAATTTGTTCAATTTATCCGAGAACAGGGATTTAAAGTTTATTTCATTGCTGAAGAAAACCAGGAGATTATTCCGTTCTCTGCTAGCACCTTAGATTGGTATAATCCAGACCAGAAAGTTAATCTTAATCTATTCTGTTCTCGTAAATAAATTTAAAAGTATTTAATTCCTCAAATGGGTATTATACTCCGTTGCTTGCTGCGATTGGGATTTTTTATTTACGATTAGAATGCTTCTTGCTTTTTTTTAAAAGAATAGTTTTAATTTACTAAGTGTCTCTAATTATAGAACCATCTGTGAGAAGATTTAAAAAGCGTTTAACCGCTTTTTTATTATGACCAGAGTGACCAAGAGTAGAATTTAACTTTAAAAATGACCAAGGTTATGGGAATGGGAACTGTATATCTGATTCTGGCAGGAATGGCCACTTTAGGGGCAAATTTTTTTTTGCATGTCTTTTTAGCCCATAAATTGAGCCCGGAATTATATGGTATTTTCGGAGTCTTAATTTCAGTTTACATGATTCTAGGCACTTTTTTAAGTACTGGGATGACCAGCGCTGTTTCTAAGTTTATTGCCGAGAAAAAGTTTTCTTATCTTTCCATAACTAATTCTTCTTTAAAACTCCAATTGTCCCTATCTCTTATCTTTACTCTGATTTATCTTTTATTTGTGGACCAGATTTCTTGGCTGCTGGGAGATTTAGGATTAAAGTCCTATTTAATCTTTATGGGTTTGATTATAATCCCTTTCACTTTACTATCTTTGCACTGGACCGGCTACTTGAACGGCCTTCGGATGTTTAAAAAACAAGCTTTGATCAGTGTTATCCATGTGGCTTTAAAAGCTTTTTTTACTTCTGTTTTTGTCTTACTTGGTTTTAAATTATATGGATTTCTGGCCGGGTTAATTTTGTCTATTCTAATCCCTTTAATTTTAGTTATATTAATATTAAATGAAAATAAAAAAAATGTTCTTTCTCTTCCTGTCCGCCAGTCAGAACAAAAAGATTGCCTGAGAGAATTATTTTATTTCTCTCTGCCTTTAATCGCCTCATCTCTAATTTTGTCTCTGCTTAGAAACGTTAATCTACTGCTGGTTAAGTCTTTTCTTCAGGACAATTTGCAAGTAGCTATATATACTGCTGCAAATACTTTTGCCAATGTTCCGATTCTAATTTTCGCTTCTTTGTTTTTTACCTTGATCCCTTCCATTTCCAAAGCGGTTTCCGAACAGAACTTTTCTTTAGCTCAAAAGTATGTCTCCGGTTCTTTTCGTTACCTCTTACTTATTTTAATTCCGATCGTGGCTTTAGTAGTTCCTACATCCATCCAATTAGTTACCTTATTTTATCCTTTAGAATATTCTTCTGCGGGAACAGTTCTAAATATTTTAATTGTATCTTCAGTTTTCTTAATAATTATGACTAGTTTTATGGGGGTTATTATTGGTCTAGGTAAACCAAAAGTGGAACTATTTATTGGAATTGCAGCTTTATTCTTTTTATTTTCATTGAATTTAATCTTTACCCGTAATTTTGGCTTGATTGGTGCCGCTTACTCTCTCTTGATTACCATGTTTTTAACTGCTTTAATTTCAGGGATTTATGTTCATCATAAGCTTTCTTTTACTTTACCTTTTAATTCTCTGTTAAATATTATTTTCGCCTCAGCTTTTATCTTCCTCTTGGGCCTAATCTGGAAAAGCAGCGGATTCTGGCTCATAGTACAATATAGTGTTTTGATAATCGTCTATCTTTTTATTCTATTTTTATTCCGGGAATTTAATCCAGAAGACTTTGATTTTATTAAAAGGATATTAAAGTTTAATTAGTGTTCTCCTCTAGAAATATTGACCATTGTTCACTAACTTCATCATGAATTATTCCATTGCTCACCAACACCCCCTTTTGATGATAAATTTCCGCTAAATCATAATTTAACTCTTCACCAAGCATATCTGTCATTTTTCCACCAGCTTCAATTATCAAGCAATATGCCGCAGCCGTATCCCAGATTTTGATTTTATTGGTTCGGGTAAAATATAATTCCGCTTTTTGCTGGCAGATTTCCGCTACTTTCAGCCCGCAGCTCCCTTTTTGACTGAAACTTGAGATACCGACAATATCCAAGAAATCTTTCTCAATTTCTTCTAAATGGTTTTTACTTACTACTGCTTTACTCTCTTTAAGTTTATCCAGAGTATTCACTTTTAGTTTAATCCAATTCTCTTTATCTTTAAAGAAAGCTCCGCTATTCTTTTGAGCTACAAATAATCGATCTCCGACCGGCTGATAGATTACTCCCAAAATTGGTTTTCTGTTTTCAACCAAAGCGATCATTACTGCAAATTCCCCGGTTTTATTTATGAAATCAGCAGTTCCGTCAAGCGGATCTACTACCCAGAATTTTGTGGAGGTTTTCTGAGGAAGGTTTTCAATGTAATTATCCTTAATATTCTCTTCGGAAAGCAGATAATATCCGGATAATTCCAGAATTTTGATAATGGTTTCATTGCTCTTTAGATCGGCTTCTGTTATTGGAGTAGTATCTTTTTTGTAAGTGGTTGTAAATTCACTATTATAAATCTTTAACACTTCTTTTCCTGCGTTAAGGGCAGCTTTTATCGCTAATTTAGTTTCCGAGAAGAATTCTGGTTCAGTGGACATTTCATTCCCTCACAAACACTTCTTCTCCTCGTTGAATTGCTTCAGCAATAACCCGGGATATCTCCGGACGCATGAACCATTCCGGAGGAGTCAGCCCTTGCTCAAACATTTTTCTGGCTTGAGTTCCGCTAATCTCCATCCGATCATTCTCGCCGTTCTCCTCGTTTCCTTCGATTGCCTTTACTCTTTCAGCCTCTTTCCCAGCTTCTTTTTCGTGGACATGTTTCTGCAATCTTTTGGAATAAAATACTTTATCAAATTTTACCGCTTTGATTCCTATTTCCGGAAAACGGTCAAAGATATTATGGGAGGCTTTAGGATGATAATAGTCTCCCACTCCCGTATGGTCTCTGCCTACAATAAAATGACTGCAGCCATGATTCTTCCTGCATAAAGCCGTAAATAAAGCTTCTCTCGGTCCGGCATAGCGGGAATAAGTAGCTAAAGTACTGAAAATGACCCGGTTCTTGGGATAAAAGTTTTTAACCATAGTCTCATAGCTCTTGATGATAAACTTGGCTTGGAAGTCTCCACTTTTCTTTTTGCCGATCACTGGATGGACTAATAAGCCATCACATCTTCCTTCTTCCAGAGCTTTCATCTGAATAAATTCATGGCTTCGATGGATTACATTTCGGGTATGAAATCCGACGACTTTGGCCCAGCCTCGTTCTTCAAATAATCTTCTGGTTTGTTTGGGGGTTAATTCATATTCTTTATGTTCAGTTTCCCTGCGTTTGATCAAATCTATTTTCCCTCCTAATAATATAGGATTGAAGGTCTGAACCATCTTTACTCCTGGATGCTTTTCATCAGTAGTTCCATACATCTTTTCACACATTTCTGTTTTATCATAAGTAAATTTCTCTTCCAGATGCAATAGGGCAACTTCTTCTCCTTGTCCTGCATCCCCCTGCTGGCCTTGATTAGAGACTAAAACGATAGTCTCTCCGATGGACAATTTATCTGCAGTTTCTTTTTGAACATCCAAAATGATAGGTAGGGGCCAGATAATTCCATTAGCTAATTTCATCGTGTCTAAAACGCTTTCAAAATCTTCTTTTCCCATAAACCCTTCCAGCGGACTATAACCGCCTAGAGCGATTTGTTCTACATCCATATATTTAGTAGCGTCGATGACCACTTTTTTTAGGGTTTTAAGATATTCTAAATCTATTAGCGGGTTTAATACTCGCTCAACTAATTTCCCTCCATGGGGGGGAATGAGCGAGGAAGAAATACTTCGATCTAATAGATAATTGCTTTGTTCCAGATTATCCACAAACTTATCTTCTTTATCTTTAAATTGGTCGATATTGATCGCTAGCTGAGCATGTTTGATTAATTTGTTGAGCATGTTGATACATTCTAAAGGGTGTTTTCCGATCGCGGTCTCTCCTGCTAAAGCTAATCCCCTAGCCCCATCCACGATAGTGCTGATAATATCATGAACCTCTGCTCTGGTGGGCTTTCTTTTTTCCATCATGGTCTCTAGAAGGTTAGTAGCTACAAACACCTCTTTGTTTTTTCGTTTAGCTTTGTTGATTATTATTTTTTGGGTGAAAGCAATTTTTTCAATGGGAATCTCTTTGCTTAAATCTCCCCGATCAATAAGCAAGTAATCAGATTTCTTGATGATCTCATCAATATTTTCTAAAGCATCCATACATTCAATTTTAGAGATAATTTTCATGGTATTCTGGGTGGCTCTGCGCACTTCATCTACTGCCTGGCCTGAGCGCATGAACGAGGCAGCGATATATCCGATCCCTTCTTCAAGCCCAATTTTGATTGATTCATAATCTTTCTTAGATAAGGTGGGAAGATCAAATCTTTTACCGCACCCGGAATCAATTACTACCCCCTTATTTCTACCTAAAGATCCGCTGGTGATGGCCTTGGCAGTAATATAACCTTGATTAAGAGTAGAAGTATCCGAAACCAACAAAGTTAAAGTATCGAAATCCACATAGATTAAATCCCCTTTTTCCAGCTGCTGGACTATGTGCCCAGGTTTAAATGAAATTTTTTCAGTATTTCCGATTATTTCTTGATCATAAATCTTGACTTCCTGATTTTCTTCTAAAGAAATACTATTGGTGCTTAATTCTCCGGTCCTGATCTGTGAACCTTCTGTATCAATCACAAAAGGAATTCCTACTTTCTTGGCTAATCCAATGAAATATTTTAGGTCTTCCAGAGAAGAATGAGACATATTTACCCGAACAAAATTAACCCCCTTGTCTTTAATTCTGTGCAGGTCCTCTTCTTTACCGGTCGCCGGGCCTAAGGTAACGATAATCTTCACATCTGTGCTCATTTTAGGGTATTTTTGAGAAGAAAGGGTATATAAAGATTATTTAACCTTAAACCAGCTCTGGAATAAAACATTTTAAATTGTGATCTTAACTATTATATTCACCTATTTCTGAACCATATCCGCCAGGAATCCAAATAAAACAATCTGGATTCCCATCAAAATCAAAAGTACGCTTAGCTGGGTAGAGGGTGTTTTTCCTACATAGCCTAAAGTAAAGTAGCGATAGGCCAGCCAAACTCCAATACCTACACCAATGGACAGGAAAAACAATCCAATCCTGCCAAAGAATTTTAAAGGCTGATAATCTCGGTAGATTCGAAAAATATTGATCCAGGCTTTGATTGCATATTGAAATGGGTTCTTAAACAGCCTGCTCTCCCTGGTCTTTCTTGAAATGATTGGAATCTCTGTGATTTTAAACCCTTGCTTGGCAGCTTTGATGATTTGCTCTTGAGTATAGGTAAACGTATTGATATAATTAATCTCTCTAGCTATTTCTGGAGTGAAGGCCCTGAATCCGGTAGTTGAATCAGTAATCTTGATTTTAGTCAGCGAACTTAAAACTTTAGAGAAGGCTAAGTTTCCCATTTTCTTCAAAAGAGGCATATGTTTGACTTTTCCCTGAAATCTGCTTCCTAGAACCAGATCATATCCTTCCTTTACTTTTCCGATTAATTGTGGGATATGCTGGGGATGGTATTGACCGTCTGCATCAGTGTGCACAATAATGTCTGCTTTTAACTTTAAGCATTCTTTCATCTCTCTTTTGAAGGTTTCCGCTAATCCCAGATTGATCTTATTGGAAACTACTATTACTCCTAAACTCTTGGCTACTTCTACAGTTCTATCAGTTGAACCATCGTTTAGAACTAGAATTTCATAAGCATAGCCTGCACTTTTCATCACTTGATGAATCTCAGATAAGACCAGAGCAAGAGTTTTCTCTTCGTTATAGGCAGGGATGGAAATTATTACTTTCATTTTAGTTAAGTTTATTTTTTGTTGTTGTTGAATTAATCTGACTTCTTATTAACTTTAATCATTTAATTTTAAATCTTTATCTTTTCGAGAGATTAAATTATACATTAACATGGCCACCGTCATTGGGCCAACCCCTCCAGGAACCGGGGTAATATAAGCAGCTTTTTCTTTTACTTTCTCAAAATCTACATCTCCAACCAGCTTTCCATTTACCCGATTCATTCCTACATCAATTACTATTGCTCCTGGTTTGATCATCTCTACAGTGATTAAATTTGGTTTTCCTACCGCAGCAATTATTATATCTGCAGCTTGAGTATGTTCAGCTAAGTTCTTAGTTTTGCTATGGGCTATGGTTACCGTGGCATTTTTGTTCAAGAGAAGAGCAGCCAGCGGCTTTCCCACGATATTGCTTCTTCCTACCATTACTGCTTTTTTTCCTTCTAATTCTATTTGGTAATGTTCTAATAATTTCATTATTCCCAAAGGTGTGGCTGGAAGTAGGCTTTCAGAATTGATTATCCCTTGAAACATCTTCCCTTGGTTAAATGGATGAAAACCGTCCAGATCTTTTTCCGGGGAAACGCTCTCAATTATTCTCTCTTCGCGGATTTGTTCCGGAAGCGGCAGTTGGACGATAAATCCATCCATCTCTGGGTCAAGATTCAGTTCTTCAATTAATTTTAATAACTCTCTTTCTTCAGTATTTTCTCTTAATTGGTAATGTTTGGCCTTAACTCCTATTTCTTCTGCAGCTTTGATTTTCTTCTTGATATACACTTGAGAGGCGGGATCCTCACCCACGGAAATAATCCCTAAAGTTGGTCTCGCAGGGAAAGAAGCTGCTTTTATTTTTAGTTCAGCTAGGATTTTTTCTGCAACTTCCTTTCCGTTAAGTAATTGTGCCATTTTTTTTAAATGAATTAAAAATTATTTTTTGCTGCTTTTTTTTAACAGGTCTCTTTACTGGCTTCTATTGATTTCTTAACTGGGTACATACCCCATAGCTTGCTATGATATTAAATTACCCAGTTAAGATTAAAAAATCCCAACTAATTAAATACCCCGCAGCTGTTGCTGATAAGCAACTAGGGAATCAGCAGATTCACGTATGCTGCGATTGGGATTTTTTATTTCAATGATTCTCTTTTCAGTAATTATAAAATCCATTGGAATATCATGTCTCTGCGCATCTAATCTATCTACTATCTGAAATTCGTAGGCAATACCCGCTTTTATTGCTGAAATATCTTTTAAAAATCGGTCATAATAACCTCTTCCCATTCCTAATCTGTTTCCTGCAAGATCAAAAGCTACTCCCGGTATAAATATTAAATTTAATTTCTGTCTTGGAAATTCGGGATAGATTGGTTTAGGCTCTTTAATTCCATATGCTCCTAGCTCCAGCTCAGAATTAAAATCTTTAATCTGATGAATCTTCATTGAGGTATCCGCGGAATATGTTTTCGGAAGGAAGATGGGTTTATTTTCTTTTAACGATAAATTCATTAATTCCATTAAATCTGCTTCTTTTCCTCTGGGATGATAATAAAGAGTTTTTGCTGAATTTGTAAACGGTTTGAATCGCAGTACATTTTTAATAATCTCTTTACTCTTAATTTTAACTTCTTCTAGGCTTAAAGAACCGCGTACTTTCAGTAATTCTTCTCTTAATTTTCTCATTAATCTATTCTTTTTAAGTTAAATACTTTTAAAAGGTTATGATACTATGATTTCTTAACTGGGTACATACCCCATAGCTTGCTATGATATTAAATTACCCAGTTAAGATTAAAAAATCCCAACTAATTAAATACCCCGCAGCTGTTGCTGATAAGCAACTAGGGAATCTGCAGATTCGCGTATGCTGCGATGGGGATTTTTTATTATTTTAATTTATAATAATTTAACTTAATCTTACTTCCAAAAGATATATAAAACCAGATTTAAAAGATTGTTCTAAGATGACCTCAATTAAAACCCCCCTCAAAACCTCGGTCCAAACGGAAGTTTCGGTGGTCTTTCCTACTTTTAATGAAGCCCAGAATATTCTGCCTTTGATTCAAAGAACTAAAGCGGCTTTATCTGCCTATTCTAAAGAGATTTTAGTGGTAGATGATGATAGTCCGGATTTGACCTGGCAGATTGCTGAAGAGCTCAAGGATCCAGAGGTTAAAGTTATTCGTAGGATTAATGAAAAGAAGCTAGCCAGCGCTATCCAGCGCGGAATAGATCAATCTAACGGAAAATATGTGCTCTGGATGGATGCAGATTTGTCCATGCCTCCGGAATTAATACCCCAGATGCTCTCCATATTGAAAGATAAAGATATTACTGTTGGTTCACGTTATGCTAAAGGGGGGAAAGATCAGCGCCCTCTATTAAGAGTAATTTCCAGTAGATTCATTAACCTCGTCACTAATTTGGTCTTAAATTTTAAAGTTTTAGATTATGATAGTGGTTTTGTTGCCGCCAGAAGAGAAGTATTAGATAAAATCAGGTTATCTGATTCTGGCTATGGAGAATATTGTATTGAATTTTTATACCAAGCGGGAAAGAAAGGATATTCTATCCAAGAGGTTCCTTTCTCTTTTATAGACCGTCGCGCAGGCCAGTCTAAAACTGCTAAAACTATATCCGGCTTATTCAAGTTTGGGATGCTTTATCTTAAACGCATCTTTCAGTTAAGGTTTAAATCTTTTTAACCTTCAGCAAAAGATAATAACTTATGGCAAAAATAATCCTCTTTACCCAGAATACTATGGCTTCGATAGTGGCAACTCGAGAGATTCTTCTAAAAAATTCCGATAAAATCCAAGCTATTGTCCTGGCCAGTCAGTTTCGGGGTGATTCTTTAATTGGCCAGTTAAAAGTAGCCTATAAATTAACCCAGAAATCATCTTTCAATTTTTTCATCTACAAATTAGTGGAATCGAAATTATATAACCTCCTGTTAGCTGGACATAAAATGATTAAGAGTAAAGCCTATAGAGATGATCGAGCAGTTTCTATCATCGATCTGGCTAGAAAGAAAAACATCCCCCTTATTACCACTTCTGATCTTAGTGAAGAGAGTTTCCTTACCAAAATAAAAGAGCTTAATCCCGATTATGTCTTATGCTTAGTAGCTCAGATTCTGAAAAAGAATGTTTTTACTACTTTAGGAAACCGTTTGATTAATGCTCATGGCTCTTACTTACCGGAATATCGCGGGGCTGCCCAATATTTTTGGTACCGTTTAAATAATGATTCACACTACGGAGTTACCATCCATTTTATGAATGCGGGTTTAGATACTGGCGATATCATCTTCCAGAGGAAATTTACTTATGATCAAAATAGTTCTGTTTATCAGCTTCATCATCAGCTGGCTAAATCTTTCGGCCAGATGCTCAATGAATTTATTGAGGATTATGCAGATCAAAGCAGCCCTCTTCCGGTCATTAAGCAAGATGAGACTAAAGCAACCTTCACCAGGATGCCCACTAAAGAAGATTTTAAAGAGTTGAAGAAAAAGAGAATCAGATTGATCTATCCCCAAGATTTTTTTAAAAGTATTTAGGTGCTAAACAATCATGCCCAATCCAATTAATAACAAAACGTTTTTATTCTGTTTATTTCTAATTATTCTCTTAGGCGTCGGGTTAAGATTTTATGATCTCACTGCAGAATCTCTCTGGACTGATGAGATGATTTCTTTGATCCATCTGCGTGCGGAGAATGCTAAAGAGCTGATAGATTCAGTCATTTATGCTGAACTTATGCCTCCTGGATACTTTTTGATGTTACAATCTTGGGCCAATTATTTTGGAGAATCTGAATTTTCTTTGAGATTTTTATCTGTTCTATTTGATTGTTTCTCGATAATCTTGGTTTATCTTCTCGGAAAAAAAGTCTTTAACCAGAAAGTAGGCTTACTCTCCGCTTTGGTTTTCTCTACCACTATGCTTCCGATAGTCTATGCCCAGGAAGCCCGGCCTTACGCTCTCTTCGGTTTTTTAGTCTTGCTTTCTTCTTATCTCTTTTTATGTTTATACCAAAATGACCTTGGCTCGAAAAGAAAATATTACTTTTTGGGATATACTCTAGTTAATGCGGTTTCTTTATACATCAATTACCTGGCTTTATTTGAATTGTTATTCCATCTACTAATTTTTTTATTTTTCTTTTATTTCCAAAGCAAATCCTCGCTGAAAACTCAAATCTTTTCTTTCATTAGCACTTTTATCTTGTTCCTACCGGGGATGCAAATACTTTACCTCCAGGCTTTAATCCGCCACCCTATCTTACAAAAAACTTTAATTTTGCGCGGAGTACCTGAATTTTTAAGTAATTTAGGGATTTTATTTTATTTATTGCCTTTAATAATTTCTTTATTCTTTTTCGTATTCGGATTTTACATTTTTAAGAAATATTTAATCCTCAGATTTAAGCAGGAATATTTGGTTAGAACCATTTTATTCTTCGCTTTATTGTTGGGTATCGTGCATTTAATTTTATTAGAAACAATCTTACGTTCATTTGCTTTGATTCGCCATTCTTTTTTTATCTTTCCTTTTTTTATTATTCTTTTAGCCTGGGCAGTATTAAAAATAAAGCCTAATCAACTAAAATTAACCGCAATCTTAATTATTTTGTTGTTTAATTCTTATACCTTATTGGTTTATTATACCGAAACCACTAAAGCTCCCTGGGCTGAAGCTGTTAATTTCATCTCAGAGCATTCGGATCAGAATATTCTGATTCTTTTTGACCGCTCTGGATCAAATGTTCTCTTGTATGATTATTATTCATCTCCCAATTTTAGGCACTTAAATTTAACTTGGGAAGAAAGGGGTAAATTAGTCCAGATTAACGAGGAAGAATTATTCCAAAACATTTCTAAAGAGAAGAATTTCTGGCTGGTCTCTTCTCGTAATATAAAAACCGGAGATTATTACCAAGAGTTATTAATTGGTAAATTTCCTTTAATCTTAGAAAAGAAATATAAAGAGCTGGACCTGTATTATTTTAAAAGTTCAACCTAAAATTTTAAGTTTATCTTCTTTATTTACTGATCTAATCTATCTCTCAACAAACCTTTATAACTTTCAGTTAATTCTCTATTTCCCATGACTAACCATTTCCAATCTAACCTCTGGAAAATGTACTTATTTCAATTTTTCACTAGTTTGCATTTTTTGGGCGGAGTTTTAGTCCCTTTTTTCCTAGATTGGGGTCAGATAAATTTTACCCAAATTATGATTCTCCAGGCCTGGTTTATGTTTTGGGTTTTTATCTTAGAAATACCTACCGGGGCAGTTGCAGATTATCTGGGAAGAAAATGGTCCTTACTGCTTGGATGCTTAGCTAATATTATTGCCGTTATTGTTTATACCAGTATGCCTAACTTTTATATTTTTTTAGTAGGAGAATTCTTTTGGGCCATGGCCAGTGCTTTAATGTCCGGGGCAGATCAGGCCTTAGTTTATGATTCGCTTAAGAAAATTAAAGATGAAAAGCAGTCTAAAAAAGTTCTAGGAAGAATGGAAAGTTTTAGCTTAATTGCTTTAATGGTCAGCGCACCCATTGGGAGCATTATCGCTTCTTTTTTTGGGTTGAGGATGACCATGCTACTTTTAGCAGTTCCTTTATTGATTGCTACTTTTATCTCTTTAACTTTCCATGAGCCAAAAACAAGCCGGAAAGTAGAATCTACTCGTTATCTGAACATTCTTCGAACCGGTATAACTTATTTTCATAAAAATAAAGTTCTCAAAATTCTAGCTTTAGATATGGTCATCATAACTTCTATCGCTTACTTCATGATTTGGCTCTACCAACCCCTGCTTAAACAGTCTGGAGTTAATTTAATTTATTTTGGGCTAGTCCATGCCGCTTTTGTAGCCAGCCAGATTTTAATCATTAATCTATCTCCAAAATTAGAACAATGGTTTGGCTCAAAGAAAAAGTTACTTTTTTATGGGGCATTAATCACTGGAATCTCTTTTGTAGTGGGAGGATTAACTACTTTCTTACCCCTAGTTATTTTAATCATCATTCTTGGCGGGGGATTTGGTTTATCTCGAAGAACAGTAATGGCCAGCTATTTAAACAAACAGATACCCTCTCCGCAGAGAGCCACCATCTTGTCCACTATTTCTATGTTAAGACAAGCAGTCCAGGTAATCTTAAATCCAGCGGTTGGCTTTATGGTGGATTGGTCTTTAAATTATACCTTAATAATTTTAGGTCTAGCCGCGATAATCTTCGCTTTTATTTCCAGGGTAGAGGAAGAACATTTAATTGATTGAATAGTAAACCATTATTAATTCTGATTATTTTGCTGAAATCTGCCAGAATTCAATTATAGAGGACTTTGAATAATTTCCTTAAGCGGCACAATTTGAGCTTATTCAAAATCTTCTATATCTTTAACTCCTCTGTTATCCCGAAACTGCTTCCGGTCACGAAACTGCTTCCTAGTCTTTAAATTCGTCCCAAACTTCTTTTGGAGTTCGGTAGTTTAAGCTCATGTGCAGCCGTATTTCGTTATAGTGCTGCACATAGTCTTTAACATCGCTAAAAGTACCTATCGTGAACTCCGTTTTGTAACTCAAAAAGAAGCGTTCTGCTTTGCCATTAGTCTGTGGACGATTAACTCTAGCTAAATAATGTTTAATTCCCAGTAATTCTAACGTGCTACCAAACAAAGTATTTTGCTGGTCAGCATTGGGATGATTAGCATAATATTGATCTCCATGATCAGTCATTATCGCGAGGGGCTTGCCATACTTGGCAATTCCCTCATAAAGCAGAGCAATTGTGTTCTCAGCAGTAGCACGGCTGAATATCCCACAGCTAACAACTAAACGTGTTCTATCGTCAATAAACATGGTCAATTGCTTACCCGTAAATGGGTCGTACGACCAATCTGTGTGCCATAAATCATTTGGGTTCGGCAGTTCGTACCTCACCCATTTTCGCGGTTTTTGTTTCTTAATATTCAGAATAACTAAGTGATTTTCGAGTAAAACTTTTTCAATTTGCCTATGGCTTATTTTGAAGCCTTTGCGCTTCAAAATTTGCTCAATATGGCAAGCGCCATACCCAAACCGCTTTCTTAAATCCAGAATTATTATGATTGCGGTCTGGTTCAAAGTTATTCCTAATCTTCCTGTTTTATGATCTTTGAGACCATCCCAACCGTACTCTTCATAAACACTAATGATAGTTCTGACAGTTCTATCACTAATATTTTGGCTCAATGCAATTTTTGTTTGAGAGACGCCTCTCAAACTTTGTTTTACTATCCATACTCTTTTCTTAAAATTTAGTTTGTACATGATAACCACCCAAAGTGGTTATATATACCGGAAGTAATAATGGGATAGCACACTATATCTTTAACTCCCACTAATTTTATAAACCATTAAATAAACCGGAATAAAATGTACAGCCTAATTACTATTATCCTCTTTTTTGTCTATTTATGGGGCCTGGGCTTCTCTGCGACTTATTTCGTTAAAAAAGCCGAAGATTTCTGGGAGAGACATTTAATGAATTTAGGTATCGGCCTAGGCGTTTTTGCGATTTTATCCATAATTCTCAACTTCTTGCATATTCCTTTAGATTGGAAGATATTCTTGATTTTAAGTTTAATCATCCCCATCTACGACTTGATTCAACGGATAAAGAAGAAAGAATTATCTTTACCCGCTTCATTTAACTTTTCTAATTTTAAATTAACTAAATCCAACCTTGCTCTATTGGGAGTAATCTTTATCGTATTAATCTCTTTCTATATTTACACCAAAGGTGCCTTCAGCTATCCTTACCTAGAAGATGATGATCCCTGGGGCCATTCGGAAGGAATGAAATATGTAGCTTTAGAAAAAACCGCTTATGATCCCGTGTTTACTCAATTTTATCCTGATAAACAAGATCAAGTTCTCTCTTATATTGATCCTTATCCTCCTGCATATGATATTTTAATCGGCATTTTGCACCAAACTTCTCCTGACCTTAACTGGACCATGAAATTTTTTAACGCTTTAATTATCTCTTTAGGCTTTTTGTTTTTCTATCTCTGGGCGAAGTTATTTACAGGAAATCGTAATCATGCTTTATTAGCTACTTTTATTCTCGCCTCTTTACCCAGTTATTTAAGCCATTTCATCTGGGCCCATGCCTTATCTTTAACCTTATTTTTTCCTACCCTCTATGCTTTCCACCAGATTCAATCAGATAAGAGATGGACTATTCCTGCGGTATTATTAGTGGCTGGAATCTGGGTCAGCCAGAATATGGAACAGCCAGTAAAGTTAACTACTTTATTACTAATTTATGTAATTGTTTTTTCTATTGCTCATAAAAAATGGTATAAGTATGAAACTTTAGCGATAATTGGCGGATTTTTTTTATCTTTAGTTTGGTGGCTCTCTGTAGGATTAAAACATTCGTTCCCCGTGATGCTAAAGAATTACGGAGTAGTTTCTTCTTCAGCTTCTGTTTCAGCAGTCGGGAATAATCTTACTTTAACTGCCGCCGGTTCTGCTGCAGCTAAACAACCTTTCTTAATTAAAATTCTCACTTCTTTAACTAATCCCGGTGGTTCTGCTTCCCGTGCTTACACCTTCAGTGATTTCTTTTATGCCAAAGGAGAGAATATGATTAACAATCCAATTGGTATTGGGGTGGTTGTTTCCATTTTAGTCTTAGTAGGACTAGTCTATGTTTTATGGAGATACCGCTCGGAATTATTCACACCTGAAAAAGCCTGGTTAGGATTAACCCTCTTCTGGCTAGTTTATGGTTTTTGGGGAGTCAATGGGATGACCTTTCCGCTTTCTATTGCCAGAGGAGCATTCCGTACCTGGATGGTGTTAGCTATTCCAATTTCGCTTCTGGCAGTAGAAGGATTTTATTTTCTAACTAAGCTTAGTAAACAAAAAGTTTTTTGTTGGGGAATTGGAATTTTATTATTAATTGGAATCATTTTTACTTCCGCAGTGCCTAAATACGAATTAAATACTGCTACCTGGCCGACTTCAGGAGCTTTTGCCAATATTCCGGAAGCTTTTGAGTATGGTGCCTGGTTTAAGACTATTCCTCCCGATAGTAAGGTATTTTTATATTCGGTAAAGCAGAAGATAGTCATTGGTTTCGGAGGTAATAGTTGCAGCTGGTGTGAAGATGAGTTAATTTTCAAAGAGAATATATTGGATCAATCTATTCCAGAATTATATACTTTCCTGAAAAGCAAACAGTACGAATATCTTATTATCAATCCAACCATTGATTATCAGAAATTTAAGGGTAAATATGGCGAGGAAGAAACGAAAATAAAGTTATCACAGAGATATAAAGAGATAGAATCATCTGGCCTGTTCCAGATGGTCTACCAAAAAGGATTTATAGTCCTAAAAATAAAATGAGTAATAAGATGGATACTCTCCCAAACATAACTTGGCTGCAACGCGGACTTTTATTACTTTTGTACGGATTAATAATCTTAATGGTTGTCTTTTCATTTATGGCTTCTCAGAACCTAGGTCAAGAGGGGTACGATAACTGCGTAAAAGAGAAATGTGATACCAAAGGAGAGGCTTATTGCACCAAATTCCGTGAAATCAGCAACTGCTGCCAGGGAGCTGGTGGTAAGATAGCTTCAGACGGTCAGAAATATATTTGTACCTTTGAGAATTAATAATCTTCCTAATAGCATCTTTAATTTTACTCGAAAAATAGGAGTAACAAAAATAATGAAACTAACTAAAACCAGTTTGTACTTATTTGCAATCTTCATCTTAGCTGTAATCTTGCGCTTTTATGCCGCCCATCATATTGATCTAGCTACCGATGAGATGATTTATTCTATTCTGCCTTTAAACATCATCTCTGCAGAAAAATTAGGCACAGTAGAGCAGTCTACCCTGTTTTTTTATCTTACTGATTTAGGATACAAATTATTTGGGGGGATTACTGCCATTTCAGCTCGGTTCTTTTCTGCTTTACTAGGGGCGCTTTCTGTATTTATCATATTTTTGATTACTAAAGAGCTCTTCAAAGATAATAAAGCCGCCCTACTATCAGCTTTCTTATTTGCAGTCTCCGGATTTGCGCTTCGGTTTAATTATGAAATGGATATGGTGGCTTATTTCTTCATTTTTTTAAGCATATTCTTTTATCTTAGATTTCTGAACAGGGAAAACTTAAAGTATCTCTATCCTGCTTTTTTATTCTTTTCTTTAGCAGTATTAGTCAAGACTTTAACCCTGCTTTTTGTATTCGGATATATTCTTATTTTTATTTTTTATAAATCAAAACTGCTCTTTAATCGCTCTGAACAGAAAATTAACCTTAATCCCAAAACACTTAGAACCATATTTTTGCTCTTTGTCCTGATCCTTTTGCTCTTTGTCCCTGTTTTTTCATATAATTATTTATCTTTAACTAATTCTAAAGAAGGGGTCACTGATTTCTATTTTTCCTCCATGCTCGGGATTGGGAAATCGGTCCATCAAGGAATGGAAGGCAAGACCTGGTCAATTTCTGCTTTGTTTAGCAATTTTAAACAGAAGATTATTCTTTTATTTCAGTATGACTTTTTAATCCTATTTGCCGGAATATTCGGGTTAATTTATTTGTTTAACCAGCATCGCCAGGGAGTTTTATTATTGATACTTTCTTTAGTTATTCCTTTTGTCTATCTTGCCGGAAAGACCGGTAGCGGCAGCCATTACTTATGGCTGGCAATGATTTTATCAGTCTTTGCCGGACCGGCTATTTTAAGGTTAAAAGATAAATTTAACTTCAGCGAAAGATTATCCTCAGAATTATCTCCTAAATTTAAGAAGCGAATAATTTCAATTACAGGAATATTACTATTACTCCTGGTTTTAATCCCTTTATTTTTTACCTTAAAAGAAATCACCGGGCTGCGCTCTCAATCAATCACTCTCGCCCTTCGGGAATACGTGCATGAAAACATCCCTGAAAATGCAATCGTGGCCATAGACCCTCGTATCTATCGCGGGATCCATGCCTGGGTCTTTAATGATAAGCACTATATCGAAGGAACTTATTTCTCTGACCTCTCCAATGCCCTCGCCCAGAATCAGATTTCAGGCCAGATCAGTAATCTGCCTCTCTATTACATCGAATGCAATCCTAAAACCAACTGCGGCTGGAAGCCGGAAGATTTCCAGCGTATTTCAGAAACTGGAGAGCAAATCAGCGATTATTTCAAACTGAATTTGAAGAAAGTTGCTGAAGTTAATGTCGAGCATAGCTTTAATATCTATGCTGGGGAGATGAAAGCCCCTTTTGGTGTTTATGAAGTTATTGATAAGACCCATCAGTTCTGGTTTTATCCTGTGGGCTGGAAATATCCTCAACAGGCAGTGGACTATTATGAAGCGCAAGGTTTCGATAAAGTGATTGAAAGCTTTGGATTTATTATTCTATGGATAGAAGTGATTATCGCTTTGCTTTCTATTCCGCTGGTCTTTTGGTTGGGGTTGAGGAAGGAAGAGTAAAACATTAGAATTTAATTAAAATTATTCTGTTTTGGTTTTAGAGAATATATTTCTAAGTCTCATTTGCGTTAGTGAGGATTCAGTTTCTCGGCTAAATCCTCGACTCAAACCTAAAGTTAGGGTACAAATATCATCATATTCAATAGATTGGGGTCCCTTTTACTGGAATAATGATGTTATCACCCAAGAGTTCTCTGAAAAAGAATCGTATTTCCCCGTCTTCTTGTTGAATGCTCCGTACCACTTTAATGATTTTGCATCAATTTTCTTGAATGCGTCTCGAAAGTCATTCTTATTGAAATACCTATGTCTGGCTTTGGATTCATCAACTACCGTTCGTCCGTTGGAATTTACTAGTTCAACATATGTCACGTCAGCTCTTTTGTTTTTTTTGTCGAATGTGTAAAAAGAAATTCTTGCGGTTCTTATTTTAGTATCAACGTATTTCTTGACTTCTATTCTTGAGCCTTCAAGCATCTTTGGGGTCATTGTCTCAACCAAAGCTATTCCACTAGGAGTCAAAGCTTTCTTCATCGAATGTAATGCTTGGGTCAGATCTTTTTTGTTTCTGCAGCCGAACATAATAGGTGCATACATACTTATAACAGCATCATATTTACCAAAGCTGAAATTTCTAATGTCGCCAACATAAAAATCAATTTTGACACAATTCTCTCTTGCTTTCTTTCTAGCTAGATTCACTTGTTCTCGGCTATAATCAAATGCAGAAACATTGTAACCTCTCTTTGCAAGAAAGATTGCATGAGTTCCTGTGCCGCAGCCGCAATCGAGAACGGTCTTCGCATTATATTTCTTCAATAAAGAATCAAGCTAAGCTATCTGCTTGTCAAAATCTCTATCTGCCCCAACTAGCATATCATAATTTACTCTTTTTTTACTTATCAAATTAATCATAAAATATATGAATCCTACTAGGTATATAAAATTATCCCGGAGATTCCAGATTTATTCTTCGCTTACCTCGTCAGCTTATTCTTTTGTCTCTGATCTCCACACTACTCACTTACTTCCACTTATGGAGATTCGGCTCGAGGAAAAGAGGACATAATTTCATTTATGAAACTGTTAGCACAGACTTTAACCAGCAAGAAAACTAAATAATCTTGATTATTTCACTGGCAGGAATTTTCTGAACGGCTCTTAGATAGAAAGTATCTTTATCTTTCAAATAAGATTCATAGACTTCAAGTCCATTTTTTTCGATTATCGCTTTAAAATGTTCATATCTACCAAAAAGGGATTCAATATAATCTTTATCTGAACCCATCATTTGAAAATGTGCAGTTTCAAAATATTTTGATGAACCTTTAAAGAACAAAACTCTATTTATAAATGAAGATTTTATGATGGTCCATTCATGTAAATTTTCAACTAGTTCTAATTCCTCTTTAGACAGAGCTGGTTTTCTTTCTAGGATATCAGAAGTTATTGCTCTTATTGTTGTAACTAATGCTCCGCCTCGATGTTTTCTATAATAATAGGTCTTTTTATAACTAGCAGTAAAATCAACGTATGGATTATCAATATCAGTAGTACTTACTGCAATGATTTTCTTAGCATCAACGATTTGAGATCCCCAAGTTCTTTGGTGTCCAAAACCATTCTCTTCTAGTTTTAGTAATAAATCAAATAACCTCTTAATTTGTGGAATTTGTTTATAAAAAGGATTTTTATTCGGTTCTATCCCTTTTTTCTTTATTTCAGATAAATATTCTTCAGAAACAACCCTATATAAATTTACATTAATATATTTTTTCCAAAACCATCTTAAGTATCTTTCATCCATTAGGATTAAAGAAAAATCTAATGTTATTAAGCTTTTCTTTTACCTTCTATTATTATTCGAGACTTCTTTTAGGCTCCAATCGAACCAAGAAATGGTAATTATACCTCTTAAAATATTTTTCTTCTCTAGATTTTAATTGATTAAAAATAATAGAAATTCATTTAACTTTCCCCCCTAGTTCTTCTATCAATTTTATTGCAGCTTTCCCTGTATTTCCAGAGTCAAACCAATCATCAACTAATAATACTTTATCTTTAGGTTTAATTGATGATCTAAACATTTCCATCGATTTCTCTTTTCCTGAATAATCAATAAATGATCTTAATAAAACTTTTTCTCTCTTTTTTATCTTTCCCCCTTTTAAAATTGGAACAAAAGGAACTTTTAGTTTATTAGCAACAACTGGTCCATACATCAAGCCTTTCATATCTATGGCCACTACTTTATTTATTCCTAATTTCTTAAATGGTTTAGCTAATTCATTAATTGTTTTTTGATAAATTTGGTTATTATTTGGAATTAAGTATTCACTAATATTGCTCTTAATGCTTAACAAACCGCTTTTTAACTCTCTTTTATTCATTTATTACAGAAAACAAAATTAGTTTATATTATTATCGGGAAGTTCCTGAGTCATAACTTTAACCTTCTTAGTACTTAGGTTGACCTTGGGATAAACCCAAAGCAACTTAATCGGGTTAGGTTCATTTTCTGAAACTGTGAGTACAATCTTCAATCAGCAAGAAAATTAAATAATCCTATGAATCTCTTTAGCCGGAATTCTTTTTAAGAATCGTATATAAAACAGCTTTTCACCCTCCAGATAAGGTTTATATTTTTCCAATCCTTCTCTTAAAATTACTTTCCTAAAATTTTCATATCTTCCAAAAGGGGATGGCCAGTACTTACCTCCAAAATGTTGAAAATGGGCTTTTTCAAGATATTTTGAACTTCTTAAAATATAAAGAGTAGACATCTTGTAATTTGACTTTTTATCACAAAATCTCAATACTTTCTCAATCAGTTCTAAATTATTTTTATTCAATAAAGATTTATTTTTTAATAGTTGTTTTGCTAAATCTTTAACGTTAGAAACCAACGAACCCCCTTTCATCTTTAAATAATAAAAATTATGTTTTTTATCTGGATTTAGATCAATATAATTTTTTCTTAAGTCTTTTCTACAAATCCTAGTTACTCTTGTTCCAGCGGGAGTTTCAAAGGCCCATTTTATGTGGATAGTGTGCCCTTTCCTACTTAAATTCTCAATAATCAAAAAGAACTGCTTTAATTCTTTTTTAAAATGATCATAGGGATTTTCTTCCGGCGTTAATCCTTTCTTTCTTATTTTTGGAAGATATTCATTAGATACAACTCGATAAAAATTTCTATTCCTTACAGATCTATTATACCATCTTTTTAGATCTTTTTCTTCCATTTTATTTGTTAGATTTAAAAAACTCACCCATCTCTTTATCTTTACTTTCTCGGGAAAGCTCAAGACATTCTTTCTCCATAAATTTAGGATAAACTTCTATTCTTTCAGGACTAGTTTTAAATATTTTTCGTGCTGGAATATTTAATCTGCCCCAAATATCATGACCTTCCAACCCATAGACTACCCCTTTAATTCTTGCCCAGACAATACCACTAGCACACATTGGACAGGGTTCAAGAGTTGAGTAAAGATAATATCCCTTTAAGTGATAATTCTTATTTTTTCTACACATCTTACTTATCACTTTAAGTTCGGCATGAGAGGTTGGATCTTGGTCTTTTTCAACAGTTGCTGCAGCTTTTGCAACTATCTTATTTCTTTTTACCAGCAGTGCGCCCACTGCATCCCCATACTTTGTAAATTTCTTAGTGTAATTTATGAGTTCCTGCATTATTTCTTTATTTGGATGTTTCATATTAAAAATAAACTTTGGAGACTATATTAACTTTTGTGTTTTTGCTTTTGATAATACTTTCAAATACTTGCTTAGGTATACTTTGTATTAGAACCTAAATTTCAGATGACTTAATCTTAATTTAAACAAATCGGTGATGTAAGCACTGGTATAAACTTCACCAAATTTTAGTTTAATTCCTAATGCGTTCAGTTCAGCCATGGCTCTTTTATCCCATTCTAATGCAATCTCAGTACAATCTACGGCTTTTTTTCCACCAGCATGTTCACACTTATTACAAACTGTATCAATACCTAAAACATACATAAATTTTAATCTAGGATAATTATACATTTTTTTCATAGTATCACGCCAGTGTAAGACTAAATCATCAGAATGATAATCTCCCTTGCCCCAATCGTTTCTCCAAGCACGTATAAACTTTTTATCAGACCAAGTAAAAACATTTGGTTCTAATATAAACGCTTTATAGGCCGTTAAATGATGCGGTCTTAACATTATTGGGATCATATTCTTTAATAAAGATTAATAACTTAATAAAATTAATTGAAATAAAAAATAATCATTTAAACTTTGGCTAAAATAATCTTTATAGGATTGAGTTATTTCTTCCAAAGATTATTTCACAAAACTAGGAAATTCCGCATAATTTGGATGTCTTAGTGGGCACTCTTTTGCATCTGGATACTTTTCTAGGAATCTTTGTACACTTCCTCTAACTTTAGTCATAGCTTCTCCCATATTAGCATAATCCCTAATATTACCAAACAAGCTTCCCGTACTTATATCGTATGGACTTAATAGGACGTTACCATTAACATCGATAGTTATTCCGTTATAATAAAATCCGCAAGATCCATTCTGACAGATACCCGCTAGGGAACGATAAGCTGAGGTTTCTTTAACCTTCTCTTTAAATCGATCATATTCCTGCTTAGATTGACACATCTGCCCTAAGTTTTCTTGGAAATTTCCTCTAATCATAGGATAATTTGAGAAGAAAATGATATCTTCACCACAAAAACTCTTGATTTGATCCACTTCATCTAAATTTTCATGACTAATGGCAGTATTAATTCCTAATCTGTAGGTTTTTACTCCTTTTTCCTCTTCTATCGGAAACTTTTTCCTGGCATAATCCACATTATCCATTACTCTACGAAAAGCATCTTTTGGAGCAACAAAAAGCCGATGATACTTTTCTTCATTCAGTGTATCTAAGCTGACTACCACCGAAACATCTTGATCAGCCAAGAAATCTACCATTTCCGGATCTAGATAATAACCATTCGTAAATTGCATAATTCCAATTCCAGCTTTATTTGCATGTTCCACCAGCTGTTTGTAATTTTGTAGCTTTTGGTCTAAGTTTCCTTTCCCTACCAGAAAAGTTTCTCCTCTTCCCGAGATATACATGCTTTTAATGCCTAACTCTTCTTTTGCTCGGTCAATTACCTTGATTAGGTCAGGTAAGTCCAGCGAATCCCCGGTGGGTTTTATCTTTCCTTGAAAACACTTTAGGCATCTATAATTGCAGCTATCAGAGACATTCAGGTTAAGGTAGACTATATCCCCCTCGCTAGGATTAAAGTACATTGGTGAAAACTTAAGTATCTTTTCTAATTTTTTCATTTTTAATCATCCCCTTATTATTTTTGTTACGACTATCAAGTAGACACATATAGAAAAGATTATAAATACTCTCTCCCCCTAAGTGCGTAGTAATAAGAAAGTTTAATATAGTTCTAAGCTTTGATTAGCTCTATGAATACAGAAATACTCCGTAAGATAGGCTTAACTGAGGGCGAAATTAGGGTTTACGAGGCTTTAGCTTATTTGGGGCAGTCTTCAACAGGCCCAATAATGGATAAATCTGGCATTTCCAGTTCAAAAGTATATCTTATCCTGGAACGGCTTATTCAAAGAGGATTGGTTTGTTTTATTGTTGAAAATAATGTAAAGAAGTTCCAAATTGCTAATCCTCAAAATATTATCGAATATTTGGACAAAAAACAAATAGAATTAGAAGCAGTAAAAGAAGATTCCAAATTATTTATTGAAGAGATGAAAAAAATTATTGGGAAGCATGAAGAAGAGTCGGCCCAGATCTATAAAGGCTTTGCTGGGATGCGAGTGGCTTTTGATAATCTATTGGCTGAACTAAATCCCGGGGAAGAATTTCTTTTCTTTGCCCAGCAGAAAGAAGAGTTGGAACATAAACTAGTGGTAATTTTCTTTAAGAACTTTCATTCCAAAAGATTAGAGAAAAGTATCTTTTCTAGAGGTATTGCAGATTATGCTCTTAAAGATCTGTTTGGTACCAGTCTTAAGCAAAAAAATAGGAAAATGAGATATACACATTTAAGTCTGCCCCTGGCCATCAGTATTGGAAAAAATAGGGTTATTATGAATATCTGGGGAGATAATCCGATTTGTTTTGAAGTCACTTCAAAAAGAATAGCTAATAGATATCGCGAATTCTTTGAAAAAGTCTGGAAGCAGGCAAAACCCTAAATCTTAAGTGTATTGGGGTTCTTTCCATCTACAAAGATTTTCTCCACCATCCCTTTGCAGAGGGTTAAATATTCTTCATTGGTGTCAAGGCCTAGCTCTTCCTGCAATATGCTGAAGATATTTGAATGGGTGTAGGACTGTATTTTTTTCATATAAGCATACTTTTTAGGTAAGAATTCCGCAGTGGCAGTTCTCATAATCTTCTTTACGCCCCCAGCGCTATCCACACAATAAAAAGGTGGAATTTTAAGGGCCGATTCAATTAAAGGTACATTCACAAACGGCGATCTGGCTTCTATCCCATGCGCCATTCTGGTTCTGTCTCTAACCAGGAGGTGGGAATTATATAATTGTTTAATCTCCTGATGCCTTTCTTTAATTAATTCTTTCTCAAGCATACCCCTATTTTTGAATTTATCAAACGTATGTTTTAAAAAATGCCAATAGCCCAGAAACTCTTCATCAATCCCAGCTCCGCACATCAATACTTTAACTTTCTGTTTTTGGGCTTCTTTAGAGATGTTAAAATGCAGTAGTTCAATACCATGACCCATCCCGTAGGTTTCAGTTGCATAAATAGTTTTAGGTAGCTCTTTAACAATTTTCTTATCCAACTTAATCTCCACTAGTTTCGTATTAAACAATCTGCTAGCTTCCCGTACCGTATCAAAATATTTTTCATCTCGGAAAGCCGCTATTGAAACTGGTGGATAATCCAATTTTTCACTAAGAATCTTTAAAATGATGGTAGAATCAACCCCTCCCGAAAAAGACAACCCTATTTTTGCATGACCTATTAATTCTCGATTTACTGAATTTTTTAACAGTTCTGGAAGACGAGACAGAAAATATGATTGAGGTTTGTTTAATATACTTGATTGGTTGAGTTCATAATAAACTGATTTTCTGATTGTTCTTTCTCCATTTAAATCAATAGAGATAATTTGACCCGGAAGAAGCTGATACACCTTCTCAAATATGGTATTATTTGTTGTGGGTATTTGGTTACTCCATTGATATTTGAAGTGTTTATCCCCTCCTTTTAACTTTGCTTTTACATCCACAGAAAAGATTGCTTTCATCTCAGAAGCAAAAATAAATCTTCCATCTTTAGCCTGAGTATAGTATAAAGGCATTCTTCCAATTTGATCTCTAGCTAGTAAAACTTTTTTACGTTTAAGATCATAGAAGGCGAAAGCAAATTGGCCATCCAGTTTGCGGATAAAAGATTCTCTTTCGTTTATTAAACCATTCATGAGTACTTCCGTATCCGTATTTGTTGAAAATCTACAACTCTTCTTAAGTTCGTCTTTTAATCTCTGATAATTAAAAATTTCTCCATTATAGATCAGGATGTAGCCATCTTTAACAAAAGGCTGGATACCTTCTTTTTTATCGCTGGTGATCATTAATCTCGTTGCCACTAAAAGAACTTTTTTATCATTCCAGAAACCATCATCATCGGGCCCTCTATGTTTAAGTAAAGAGATTAATTTCTTTGCATCTGTATTCGAATGATCTCCAATAATTCCCCCAATACCACACATTTTTTTAACACCTAATTTTTATTCATCAACACAATTCATTCTATTTGTGTAAATTATTTCCACTCTTTAATTTTCTTCCGCATTTCGGTTAAATATTTCTCTACTTCTAGAGTAAACGTAGCTACGTCTTTTAAAGTAAACCCTTTATTTCGTAATCTAATCGCTTCATGAATGATATGTTTTTTCTGCTTACTGAGATGTTTCTGTAATTCAACATAAGAAGGATGAAACTTAAATCCCAAATCATGCTCTGCCTCAACCCTTATGAGTTGAATAATGTTCTTGGGATAATTTATTAAAAGATAAGCTTGTGCTCCTGCCTGAACTTTCTTTAAATCTTTATTGAGGATCTGAATCAGCCACACTGCTTCTTTTTTTAGGGGCATTGGTTTAACGAATTGCTTCTGCTCAAAATTAAACTTTTCTCCCCATAACTGCTTCCAGAATGGAAATAGTCTAATTAAACGCTGCGGATGCAAGAATTTGGTTACCCCTTCTCTTTTTCCGCCTTGCAATGTTCTTAATGGAATTCCCCTGAATCTGCATTCAAAGCCGCCACAGAGAGTTTTTCTCTTCTTCTCAAACCATTGGTTTAACTTTTCTTCCTCTTTAAAATTAAAGTGATCTACAATCCCAAATAGATCGATATCGCTATGCTTGGTGCGGTCTTTGCTGAGTATCGTTCCCGCAAGATATAATGAGATTAAGCCTTTGTCTTTGAGTCGGTTTACTGTTAATTTAGATAACTGATTAATAATATTTAGGAGTTGTTTATTATCCATATTTAACCTAAACTAAATCATCTATATTAATTTAATTGTTAAGATCATCAGTGTCGTGTCCCATAACTATTTCCTTTCGGTAGGATAATCGGTTTTATTATGTTAAGCCTTCGTTTTAGTTTTTCGAATAAACACATATACTCTTGTTTCTAACACGGGTGTTTTTAAATGGGATGGTGTTGAATTATAAATTTATTTTCTTAGAAACCCAATAATCACTATGATTGGAATAATCAACAAGCTAGAGAAGAAGATAGCATAAGTAGGAGTGGTTACAGTTAATAAATATCCTCCTAACAATGGCCCAATCGCAAATCCTAAGTGGCCAACCATAGTTTGCATGGAATTGATGGTAGATCGCTTTTCAGTAGGAATATATTCTTCAGTATATGCTCCTTCAATTGGTTTGAAGAATCCGACTGAATTCCAACGGACAAACCAGTAGATATAAGCGAAAACAGTTCCGGGAATAAGCACCAGTAAACACCAGACGAAATAGAAAGAATAACTCCATTGTAAAAATGGTTTTTCATGCTTAATCCAACGATAAAGCTTTTGCCCCAGTTTAGCTGTGGGAAAACCTGCTAACGACAGAAAAACATACGCTAAAGAGATTTGGTTAAACTTTATCCCGTAAGAATCTAAGTGCGGCAAATACAAAAAAAACCAAGTATAAAAAACAATCATAAACAATAAGTTCCAAAAGAAAATAAGTCTTAAGTTATGATTAATCCAAATGTGTTTTAGACTGGACCAAGTAAAAGCAAATGTGTTTTGGGTTGATTTCAGGAATGGTTTTTCATCAACTTTAAGCCAGAAGATTAAGGTGGTAATCAGCATACTGAACGCATAGATAAACCAGAGCAGGTCAATGGCCACAAACCTACCAACTGGCTGCTTAATTTCAAAAAACAAGAAGAATAGGTATCCAGTTAATCCTGATAGTACGCCAGTTACTTTAAACAAAGTCGAGCAGGTAATATAATACTCCTGCACCTTCTCCTTCTTTTTTAGATTATCTACCATCAGCGAAGTTTCTGATCCCAACGCAAACGTACCAAATAAACCATGGAGAAAACCTAAAGTTAACAGGGCAAAATTAGAAGATATGAATGGATAAGATGCTAAGATGATAATTTCGGCGATAAACGTAATCATTACACTCTTCTTGCGCCCAAACTTATCAGCGAATATGCTGGTAGGAATTTCAAAGATTAATGCAGAGATAAATGTTATAGAAAAGTACAAAGCAATGATAGGATACGAGAAGCCTTTGATATTAAAATACAAAACACTCAATACAGATACAATGGAGAAGCCATATCTAAAGATAAAGCTAAGATAATAAGGGAGAAATTCTCTCACGTGCTTGAGATTAATCATTAGATTCAAGTAAAGATTTGAGGTTTATAAAATTAACACCTGTTAATGTTTCAATTGTAAGAGAAGATTTGTTTCAGTAAAAACCGAATCAATTGTTCTTAATCTCCACAACCTTTTTAAAATCAAAAGCATAAAAACACCCAAAATGGTTCAGAGAGAAGATAATTTCGCCCATTCCATAGAAAGAGTAGAACATAACGGCAAGCTCTTAGCTGTAATCATCCGCGGAAAAGCTTTCTCAGAATTAAAAGAATCAGGAAAGAAAATGCTTTTCGCCAGCCCGGATGATTTTCCTTTCCAGCTGGGAATCCATCATCGCCAAAAGGAAGAGACCATCCCTGCCCATGCCCATATTCCCTTTAAAGAATTAAAGAATTTTCCAATACAGGAATTTTTTCACCTAATTTCCGGAAGATTAAAGATTGATTTGTATGATGAATTAAATCAAGATAAAAAAATCAAAGAGATCATCGTCCAGAACGGTGATTCTATTGTTTTAAATACTGCCCATGGCTTTACTTTTTTAGAAGAAACTGAAATGGTAGAGATAAAACAAGGCCCTTATCGGGGCAAGGAAGAGGAAAAAAGAATACTAGGTGATAAAAAATGATACCCGTCTGTGAACCAACTTTACAAGGCAATGAATTGAAGTATGTTACTGATACGATCAAGACCGGCTGGATTTCTTCTGCCGGATCTTACTTGCAGAAATTCGAAGAGAAATTTGCAGAATATTGTACTGTTAAACATGGGGTGAGCTGCTGCAATGGCACAGTAGCTATCCATCTGGCCATAGAAGCTTTGGGTATTGGCCCGGGAGATGAAATAATCATTCCTACTTTTACCATGGCTGCTTCTTGTAATGGAGTGATTTATGCCGGAGCTAAACCAGTCTTAGTAGATTCTGAATTGGATACTTGGAATATTGATATCGATAAGATCGAAGAGAAGATCACTCCCCGAACTAAAGCGATCATGGTCGTGCATACTTATGGCCATCCGGTAGATATGGATAAAGTCAAAAGAATTGCGGATAAGCATAATCTTTATGTGATTGAAGATGCAGCTGAAGCGCACGGCGCAGAATACAAAGGTAGAAAAACAGGTAGCTTAAGCGATATTGCTACTTTTAGTTTCTATGCCAATAAAATTGTGACCTGTTTTCCTCCTGAGACCAAAATTCTGATCGAGCCTCCAAAAAGCGGCAAAGGATTAAGCAGGATGAAAAAAATATCTGAGCTTAAAGTAGGGGACTCAGTACTGACCTATAATCTTAAGACCGCCCAGAAAGAATATAAGAAAGTGACTAAAACTTTTAAGAGGGATTATAATGGAAATTTGTTAGAAATATCTTTCTCTAATCATAATCATTTTCAGACTACTCCCAATCATCCAGTTTATGTCTTAAGTAAAGGCTGGGTTCGTGCAGACCAATTAAGTCTAGGGGATGAAGTAATCCAATATATCTATCGTGGTC
Source organism: Candidatus Nanoarchaeia archaeon (assembly GCA_035290865.1). Classification (GTDB taxonomy): domain Archaea; phylum Nanobdellota; class Nanobdellia; order Woesearchaeales; family GW2011-AR9; genus DATDTM01. The sequence continues at coordinate 43,820 of DATDTM010000018.1, read as the reverse complement.
TAGCCTATAAAGAGATGTACACCGGAAAGAATTATACAGAGATTATGGGGCCAGAAGTCGCAGAGAGAAAAAGAAAAGAACATGCTTTGATTATTTCTCAAAGGCATGCGGAAGAAGATTCAACTTATGCTAAAATCGATTGGTCTCAGGTAGCCGCTAAGATCAGTCTAGCAAATAGAGGAAGAAAACCTTCTAAGGAAACGAGAAAGAAATTTAGCCAGTCTCAAAAAGAGAGATGGTCTGCCCTTTCTGCAGAGGATCGCAGTGCTTTCAGCCAAAAGATGAAAGAAATAGGTGCAGATCCAGCGATTAGAGAAAAGAAGCGTCTTTCCGCTTTAGTTTTAGGGCAAGATTTCTCTTATCGGGAGAAGGTAAGCAAAGGAGTTCTTCGTGCTATGGAGAAAGATTCTTATTGGGAACATTACCTTCAAGGGATGAACTTAAAACCAAATAGACCAGAACAGCACCTTCAGCACTTCTTGGAGCAGTATTTTCCTGGAGAATTTGGTTATAATGGCGATTGTCGGCTAAAAGTAAGGATTGATCGCTTGATTCCTGACTTCGTTCACCTGAAAGGAAAACGCAAAGTAATTGATTTACTTGGCTCTTACTGGCATAAACCAGAAGAATATGATCTTCGCAGAAGAAGATACAATAATTGCGGTTATGATTCACTTATTCTCTGGGAGAATGAGCTAAAAAATAAAGAGATTTTATCTGAACGTATTAAAACTTTTATCTACAATCCAAAAGTAAAGATTGTTAAAGTATCCCAAATAATTAAAAAGAATTATTCCGGGAAAGTACATAATATTGAAACTGTTGATAATCATAATTACTTTGCCCACGGAATATTAGTTCATAATTGTGGAGAAGGCGGGATGGTCGTAACCAATAACGATAAATGGGCCGAAGAAATGAAAAAATTAAGAAATCATTATTTTGGCCTGCCCAGATTTATCCATCCGAAAGTAGGCTACAATTATCGCCTAACCAATCTGCAGGCGGCCATAGGCCTGGCCCAATTAGAGCGGATTGATGAATTAGTGAAAGCTCGCAGGAATAATGCTCAGTTGTACAATCAGCTTTTAGCCGGTGTAAAAGGAATAACCACTCCTCCGGAAGCTGAATGGGCTAAAAACGTTTATTGGATGTATGGTGTTTTAATCCAAGATGATTTTGGTAAGACCATGCCCCAGTTGAGAGAAAGATTAGAACAGCGGGGAGTGGAAACCAGGACTTTCTTCATTGGCATGCATAAGCAGCCGATGTACCTTAATTCTCCTAAACCAAATTATCCTGACTGCGCCGGAAAATATCCGGGTTCAGATGAATTAGAAAGAAAAGGCTTTTATCTGCCCTCTTCCAGCCACTTGACTAAAGAGCAGATTGAATTTATTGTGGAAAAGATTAAAGAGGTTCAGGAGTTAAGATAGATTATAATCGTAAAGTTAAGAAGGTCTGTCAATGAACCAAGAAAGATTCTGGGATGAGGTCTGGAATTCAGATTCTTTTACAGATAAAACCGAACTGATTGATCATCTCATGCATAAAAGCGCAGTGGATTTCTCTTACCAATTGCTAGGTGATATTAAAGATAAGAGATTATTAGAGATAGCCTGTGGAAGCGGAGCCCAGGCTTTATTCTTTTGCAGGGAAGGGGCAGAATTGGCTGCTATTGATATCTCTGAAAAAAGCATCTCCGAGACCAGAAAGGTTCTTACAGAGAACAATTTCAGGCAGGTTCAGGTCAAGAAAATGGATGCCCGGGCTCTTTCTTTTCAAGAGAATACTTTTGATTTGGTTTATTTCAATTCTCTGCTCATGCACATTAAAGATGAAGATCAGGACAAGGTTATCCAAGAAAGCCTGCGTGTGCTCAAGCCTGGAGGAAAATTAATCTTTATTGAAACTTTAAAGCATTGGCTCTTCGCTTTTCCTTATCGCACTTTCTCTCCTTACCGCCATTCCCGACCGGAATACATCCCTTTTAAGTTCCTAAAGAAAATCCAAGCTAAACACAGGGAATTTTACCTCTTTTCCTGTTTTTTCTTATTTTTGTTTTTTCTTATCAAGAACAAAAGAATTGTCAGCAAGCTCTTTCATGCTCTTTCCAGAATAGATAACTTTTTAATGCAGGTCATCCCCCCTTTAAGAAAATTAAGCTGGGTGACGGTAGCTTGGATTCAGAAATAAATAAGATTAAAGATTTAACCCATTTTGTTTCAGTAGTTCTACCTTCTTATAATGAGCGGGCTAATATCCAAGAGGCTATCGAACGTATTTCTAATAGTTTAGGCTCTCAATTATTAGAGATAATTGTGGTTGACGATAATTCTCCTGACCAGACCTGGAAATTAGTTGAAGAATTACACCATCCGAAAGTAAGATTAATCCGCAGGATCAAAGAAAAAGGCCTTTCCTCAGCTTTAGACGACGGAATTCGCGCTGCTAAAGGCAAAGTCATCGTCTGGCTAGACTGCGATTTAGGTTTATCCCCTGAGGAGATTCTTGGATTGGTTTCAAAATTAGATCAATACGATGTAGCTATCGCTTCTAGATATGTAAAAGGCGGCGCAGATCCTCGCCCCAAGTTCCGAGTTTTATTAAGCATCTTGATCAATGCTTATGCTATGTTACTCTTAGGTTGGGGAGTAAGAGATTATACCTCTGGCTTTGCCGCAGTAAGAAAAGAAGTATTTGATAAAGTTCACTTCTCCCGAAAAGGTTTTGGCGAATATTTTATCGAGTTTGCCTATAAAGCCAAAAAGAATAAGTTCAAGATCATCGAGGTTCCTTGTAAATATCAGATCCGTCCAGGAGGGGTCTCTAAGTCTGACGGGGATTTATGGACTTTATTCCGCTTGGGTAAAGATTACGGTTTAAAAGTCTTGAAATTAAGGTGGGGATTAGAAAAATGAGTGAACTTATTTCCATGATTAAAGAAAATTGGTTCCGCTACTTTAAATTCCTTTTCGGCGGTGGTTTGAGCCTGCTCCTGAATCTAACGGTGACTTATCTCTTAACTGAATTTTTCCAGTTATGGCATATGCTCTCTTTTGCTCTTGCTCTTTGTCTAGAAATTTTATTTTTGTTTGGCTATCATTCTATGATTACTTTTAGAAAGAAAGGTCATTTCCTGAAGTTTGTTATCGTGATCTTATTCATCAGTGCTCTGAATTGGGTGGGAGTTTATTTATTAAGCGTAATTCTAAGAGTGTATTACCTGCTTTCGATAATACTGGTGGCTTTGATCATCTCAATATTGAATTATTTCTTGAATAAGAGATTGGTGTTCAATAGAGTGGAGAACCAAAACCTTTATTAATAATCTTTCTCCCCCGAAGTTTAAGTTAAAATGGTGGAAAAAGTGAATCAAAATTCAGAAAAAGATAAACCAGCTGTAGGATCGAATTATACTACTCGCACTACCTGCCGGGTTTGTAATTCTCCTAAATTAAGCCCTTTGTTCTCTTTAGGCACCCAATTCCTCAACGATTTCCCCACCAAAGAAAATATTTCTACAGGAAGAAAAGCTCCTTTAGAGATGGTTTTCTGCGAGAATTGTACTTTAGTGCAGTTAAAGCATACTGCTCCCCAAGAGCTTCTCTATAGCAGATTCTATTGGTACAAGTCCGGGGTAACTGAGACCATGAAAAAAGCTCTTAAAGAGATTGCTGAAATCGCAGAAAAAAGGTTCAATCTGAAGTCGGGAGACGTAGTTTTGGATATTGGCTCTAATGATGGAACTTTATTGAGGCAATTTACTGTTCCTAATTTGATTACCATTGGCATAGAGCCAGCCACTAACCTTGCAGAAGAAGGAAAGCAGGGAATTACTCATTTCCTCAACGATTTTTGGATCTATGATAAGTATTGGTCAGTAGTCGGGAAAAAAGCTAAAATCATTACTGCTCTAGGCATGTTTTATGATATGGAAGACCCTAATCAGTTCATCGCAGATGCAGCCAGGGCCTTAACTGAAGATGGAGTTTTTATCGCTCAATTGATGTGCCTGAAGAATATGCTGGATGGAAATGATGTAGGAAATATTTGCCACGAACATCTAGAATATTATTCTTTTTCCTCTTTAGAACATTTGTTTGGAAAAAACGGTTTGGAAATCTTTGATATTGAAATTAATGATGTCAATGGCGGAAGTTATCGTTTGTATGCAAAAAAGAAAGGGGTCTTAATCAATATCCCATCAGGAGCAGCAGAACGTATCGCTAAAGTTAAGTCTGAGGAGAAAGATTACCGCAATAAGCAAGTATATTTAGACTTTTTCCAGCACCTGGAACAGAACAAGAAGAAATGCGTGGATTTCATCAAGCAGGAAACTGCCCGAGGAAAAAAAGTCTGGGTTTATGGCGCTTCCACTAAAGGTAATGTCATCTTACAGTATTATGGCTTAGACCATACCTTAATTACCGCTGCCTCAGAGAGAAGCCCCTGGAAATTCGAGCGATATACGGTCGGAACAGGAATTCCTATTCTTACTGAGGAAGAAGCTAGGAAAGCTCAGCCGGATTATTTTTTAGTTTTACCTTATGCTTTCTTTAAAGAGATGTATGCAAGGGAAACTGAATGGAGATTAAAAGGCGGAAAATGGATCGTGCCCCTGCCGGAGTTTAGGATTGTGGAATAAATTTTACAAAATTAAGTTCCTGAAATCCAATAATTTTATAAATTAATCATCTTTTGAAATATTATGGCTGCTCAACAAAAAAAAGCCCTAATCTTGGGTATAACCGGTCAAGACGCATAGAGCGAGACATACGGTTCATACCTTGCGGAAGTACTCTTAGAAAAAGGCTATGAAGTTCATGGTTTGATTAGAAAATCCGCTACCGGGAATACTATTAACATTAATCATTTAATCAAAGATAAAGAAGAAAAAATCATCCTGCATAAAGGAGATTTGGCCGATACTACTTCCATTTATCGCATCATCAACGAAGTTAAGCCAGACGAGATTTATAACGAAGCTGACCAGGATCATGTCACCTGGAGTTTCGCCTCTCCAGATTATTCCTGTGATATCACCGGAGCAGCAGTTTGCCGGATTTTAGAGATTATTAAACAGGTCAATCCTAAAATAAAATATTTTCAGCCGGTTTCCTCTAATATGTTCGGCCAGGCAGTAGAGATCCCTCAAAATGAGAATACTGCTTTCAGGCCTCAAAGCCCTTATGCTGCAGCCAAAGTCTTTGCCTATACTCTCTGCAAGTTTTATCGTGATGTTTTTGGATTGCATGTCTGTACCGGAATATTCTACAATCACGAATCGCCGAGAAGGACTGCAGATTATGTTACCAGAAAGATAACCACTGCCGCTGCCAGGATCAAACTGGGCCTGCAAACAGAATTATACCTGGGAAATTTGGACACTAAAATAGATTTTGGCTACGCCAAGGAATACATGGAAGCTGCCTGGACACTAATGCAGCAGCCCAAAGCCGAGGATTATATTATTTGTACTGGAGAAGTACATTCTGTGCGGGAATGGCTGGAAGAGGCTTTTAAAGTGGTAGGATTAAACCCTGACGATCATGTTAAATTTGATCCTCGTTTCGCCCGTCCTAGCCAGACCAGCACTCTTTTGGGAGATAATTCCAAAGCTAAGAGAGTTTTCGGTTTCGCACCTAAAATAAAATTTAAAGAATTAGTTCGGTTGATGGTCGAGCATGATCTGAAAGAGGCGGAGATAGAGTTGAGATTAAAAAGATAAATCCATTTTTTCTATTGTTCTATTTAAAGAACATATGTTCTGCTTAAAGAACAAACCAATACCAAAAACTTTAAATAGAACAACCACTTTTATCTAAATCATGATTTATAAATACGCTCTTCTTAAAGTAATTAAGGCCATTATTCGGGAAAACAAAGATTTAAGCCTGCGGGAAATCGCTAAAAAAGCTAGGGTTGGGCCGAGTACAGCTAAAGCAAGTTTAGATTATCTGGAAAAAAACTGGTTTGTGGAGAGAAAAGTAGTGGGAAAAACCCATCTTCTAAAAGTGGAAGGCAGTTCTCCTTTAGTTAAGCAGGCGAAAATTTTATTTTCTTTAGCGGAATTAAACTCTTCTGGGTTAATTCAGGAGATGCTGGAAAAATTTTCTTCTGAAAGTCTGATCAGCATTACTTTATATGGTTCAGTAGCTAAAGGGCTTGATGATCAGCAAAGTGATATTGACCTTTTGATTATTACCAGAAAAAAGATAAACAATCTTTCATTTAAATCAGAGAAAAAGCTTTCCCGGGAAGTAACTTACTTAGAGTATACTTATCATGACTGGAAAGAAAAAGCAGAAAAGGATCCCACTTTTTATAAAGAAGTAATTTTTAATTGTATTCCTCTTTATGGAGAGAAGCCGGTGGTGTTGTGATGGATATTAGAGAATGTTTAGGTCAGGGACTGCTAAAGAAAGACCAGCCAAGCTCTGAAAAAGCTTCTCGCTCGTTAGAGGTGGCTGCAGAAAAGTTAGAGAAAGCAGAACAGCTTCTTTCTTTAAAAGTAATGGATATGGCTTTAGTCAACGCTTACTCCGCGATGTTCCATACTTCCCGGGCACTTTTATTCAGAGACGGGTACAAAGAGAGAAGCCACTATGCTCTTTATATTTATCTTAAAGAGAAATATGCCGATAAGATTGAACTAAAGTTTCTTAACGAATTGAATGTGTTGCGGTTAGAAAGGCACGAAATCTTTTATGGATTGGAAGCAGTCGAGCCTAAAGAGAGAGAAGTAAAGCAAACGATTCAGTTAGCCAAAGAGTTTATTGCCAGAATAAAAAATCTGCTCTAGTCTTACTGGCTAATTTGATATCCAAACAAATCCATCCCAAATCTTTATAAACACTACCCCCAAATAGTAAACCGACCATGCCAAAACCAATAGAAGCGATTATTCTTGACCTTGATGGGACTTTGATTGAGGGCGGAACTCTGAACAAGTTTCACCCCCATTTAAAAACGCTGATTAGAAATGCGCGTAAAGAAGGAATTCTCTTTACGCTTTCTTCTGGACGGTGTTTCCCAGAACAATTTGTATATTTTACCCGATTAATTGCTCCTGATAAACCGTGTCAGAAAGAAGCAATTTTGTATGAAGAAAGTGCCTTGCGTTTATTTGATGAGCAAGGGGAAATTGGCCAACCGGTTGTTTTAGGAGGATTAACTCCGGAACAAAGACAGGAAATTAATGCTTTTGCTTATGAGCATAATCTTTACGATAGTTTGGTAAGCCAGGCCAGTAGCGAATCTTATCAGCATATGATCGGCTATGTCACTCCTACTTTTATCTCTGAAGGAAGGACCAATTCAGATTTATTAAAAAGAAAACATCTTCAGATCAAAGAAGCTTTAGAAAGACGATTCCAGTTTGTGGAAGTAACCAGGTCTGCAGATGCAGTAGACATTAAATCTAAGGGAGTAAGCAAAGCTAAGCAGGTGCAATTATATTCAGAGCTAACCGGAATTCCTCTGGAGCAGATGGCTTATTTCGGCGATTCTGGAAATGATCTGCCGGCGATAAGCAAGATAGGTCTAGCTGGTGGTTATGTAGTCTATGTGGGAAAAGATACAGAAGAGGAGAGGGAAGTAAGACAACTTCCAAACTATTTTATCCCAGAACAAAAAGGACCATTGGGAACAGTGATAGGAATAGAAAATATATTATGGTTTAATCAAAAGGTGAAAACAGAATAGGGCATCTAAAAATGGAAAAAGATTATCAATATGATTTAACACCCGAACAGATTAAGGGAAGAGAAGTTGTATTTACTACTGGTTTAGGCCAGGCCAATATCCATGATCCTAACCAGCCCAGATACTTTGACCACGTTTTAAACAAATTATTTCCAGGATTAAGAACCGCAGGAATGATGAATTACGGAGAGGGAAGCAGATGGGATGATAGAAAATACAGGTTAAACCCGCCTTTTATTCATCCTTCAAATGAACATATTGTAGTTCCCATGGGACTAACCTATTTCGGAGCTTCCATTGCAGACATTCATAGAAGCGATGAAGTTAATCAAACCCTTAAAACAATGGGAAGAGAAATACATGATGATTCCTGGGCTTTCTTCTCCAGAGCGATCGGGGTGGCTTTTGTTCCAGTAACTAAAGACGGCCAGGTTTTCGTCGGGAAAAGAATAGGTTCTTTATATCCTGGCTACCTTAACGCAGTAGCAGGTGGAGTAGATTATGCCGGACAGCCTTCTCTATACCATTTCAAAGAACAGGCTATCCAAGAATTAAAAGAAGAATATGGTCAAAGATTAGAATTAGTCGAAGCACCTAGATTTGTAGGAATCGCTTCTCATCCTTTGAAAGGTGATGCAGATGTAGTTTGGGTGGGAAGGATCGACGCTCCTGCAGAATATTTCACTTCCGGCAGATGGAGAGAAGAAAGAAAAGATGTTGAGCATGCTCCAGAACTGGTTAGAATAGCCCACCCTACAGAGAGAGATAAATTACTCAATAGAGGATGGTTTAATCATAAAGATTTTACAACGGTAAGAGTGCATTTCCCAGGAATAATGTATTCTACCAGATTAGGATTAGAATCTTTGACTGAAGATGATTTTAGGAAGGAATGATTTCTTAATTTTTTTTATCTATCTTTTCAGAACCAGTCTAATTTTCCTATCCAAAAATCTTCCCTAAACCACTTTTTTTCTTTAATAATTTAGAATTAACAGCTGCCATAGACCTACTCGCATCTCTGGTCACATTCCGAGCGATCAGATCCATCCCCTGAGGGAAACTAGGTGCATCCCAGGGGAAAGATTTGCCGTTAAGATGCAATTTCCATAATCTTAGATCAGACTCTGCCATGATCTTAACCAGCTGATGGAAAGTAACTTTCGGCTCCCAGCCTAAAATTTCTTTGGCTTTACTGGGATCTCCGCAGAGCTGGTGTACTTCCATCGGTCGATGTAAATTTTTCTCGCTGATAACATGATCTTTCCAATCCAGGCCAACTGCCGCAAAGGCTTCCTCAGCGAATTCTTTGACCGAATGAGTCTCGCCAGTAGCTACCACAAAATCGTCCGGGGTATGATGCTGCATCATTCTCCACATGGCTTTAACAAATTCTGGAGCATAACCCCAATCTCGTTTTGCCTCTAAATTACCTAATTTCAAATCTTTCTGTAATCCTAACTTAATTTTCGCTGCCGAGTTAGTAATTTTTCTAGTCACGAATTCCATTCCCCGTAACGGGCTTTCATGATTAAATAAAATTCCGTTACTAGCAAAAAGACCATAAGAGTGGCGGTAAATCCGATTCATATGGAAAGAGTGTAATTTCGCAGCCGCATAGGGAGAGTTAGGGATCATGGGAGTTCTCTCATCTTGGGGACATTCTTTCGAGCCACCATACAATTCGCTGGTAGAAGCCTGATAATATTTAATGTTTTTATTTAAGTGCCTAATTATTTCTAAAAATCTGGTAGATCCGCTGGCATCGATTTCCGTAGTCAATAAAGGCTGGTCAAAAGAAGCACCTACAAAACTCTGCGCGGCTAGGTTATAAATTTCGTCAGGGTTGGAAACTGTTACTGCTTCTAATAATGAGGCCATATCACATAAATCTGCAGGAATAAGAGTGACTTTATCCAAGATGCCTAGATGCTGTAATCTCCAGAAATTGGGGGAAGAAGTTCTTCTGTAGGTGCCATAGACTTTATAGCCTTTCTCTAATAATAGTTTAGCCAGATAAGGTCCGTCCTGGCCGGTTATGCCCGTAATTAAAGCGGTTTTCATCAGATCAGTTTCTTCCTAAATAGTAGTTTAAAAAGTTTCTGCAACTCTGGGAGATAGATCATGATCCTAAATGTAGAATTATTCCTTTCTCGATTAGTTAACTACTCCCAAAGAGTAATTTTACCCAAAGATTTATATAGTCGTTTAGTTCTAGACTAATAAAATGTATCAATCAATTGCAGCAGGATTAAGTTTACTGGCTCTAGCTGGAGCTGGTTGTAGTAAAGATTACGATTTTACTTCTCAAGGCGGTTCGTTTGAAATTGAAATTGATGGTGAAGAATCCTGGGCTAAATATAATTGGTTTAGAGAGCAGAATGGTAAACGAGCGGATCTTAATGGTCTTGGTGCGCTTCTATTTATGCTGGATGCAGATAATGATGGTGAAGTAACTGAAGAGGAGCTTAACGGGCCACTTAAGTGTGAACGTAGAAATTTCCTTGATGCTCAATATCTTAAAGAAAAAGATTCTTGCATTTTATATTTTTCTGGCCCCCCTAAAAAAGTTCAAAAAGAATAATTAATCTTTCCTTTCTTAGAACCGCGTATCATTATATCAAATCACTTTAATCATCGGGATTTGATACTTCTAAAAGTGATTTGATTATTAGGAAATAACTTTGACATCATTTTAGTTTATCCGAAAATTGAAGTTATTTCCTATACCTTTAAAAATAGCATTTTTCGCTTCCTAGCCCATGGTTACTTATACCCATAAGGCTCTGCGGGGAGCTACCAATGTTTTATTCTTCAGCGTTTTAGCTTCGATCATCGCTTACCTGACCAGAATCGTTTTAGCCAGAAATCTTTCCACCGAAGAATTCGGTCTCTTCTATTCAGTTTTTACTGTTATTATCTTTTTTCTTTTCTTCCGCGATCTGGGTTTCGGAGAGGCTTTAGTCAAGTACATCGCTGAATTTCGTGCCCAGAACCAGCCGGAAAAGATAAAGACTGCAATAACTTCCGTCTTTACTTTCCAACTTATTGGTTCAATATTGATTGCCATAATTTTTCTAATTTTCTCTGATTATTTGGCCGTGCATTACTTCAAAAATCCCCGGGCAGCTTTAATTTTAAGAGTATTGGTGCTCTATACTATCTTCAGCGTTTTGTTTACTACCATTAAAGCGGTCTTTCAAGGTTTCCAGCAGATGTTTCTGTATTCTACCATCGAGTTTGCCAAGAATCTTATCATTTTGGTTTTAATTCTTTTATTCTTTTACTTTAATCTCGGAATTTTTTCTCCGGTATTGGCTTTTGTCATGGTCTCACCTATTTTATTTCTTATTTATTTTCCTTTCCTTCTCAAGAGATGCCTTTTTTTTCAGCATAAGCTCACTCATTTCAAAGAAGTTTCCAAAAAATTGATCTTTTTCAGCATTCCCGTATTTGCGACTTCAGTTGGAGGAATGATTATCGGCTATGTGGACACTTTGGTTTTAACTTATTATGGGACTTTAACTCAAGTTGGAATTTATAATGCTGTCTTGCCCTCAGCTTTAATTTTTATTTTCTTTGGGAAAGCTTTGTGTTCAGTAATCTATCCCCTCTCTTCAGAGTTATGGGCGAAAGGCGATAAAAAAAGGCTTTCCCAAGGAATTAGCTTATTGCATAGATATGTCTTTGTGTTAATAATTCCGATCATGATTCCAATTATAGTCTACTCAAAATTTTTCTTAACTACTTTTTTTGGTGTGGATTATGGAGCAGGGGCTCTTGCTTTCCAGATTTTGCTCGTCGGAGTTTCTTTTTACATTCTAGCTTCCGTAAATAATAATATGATCTCCGCTATTGGAAAACCAAAAGAAGTTACTGTAATCGTTTTCCTGGCTGCCGCCTCTAACTTCGGATTGAATATTCTTTTAATTCCCAAGTACGGAATAAATGGGGCTGCTTTTGCCACTGCCTTTTGTTATTTTTTCTCATTAGTGGCCTCTACTTTGCGCATAAGAAAACATATCGGATTAAAAGTACCTCTAAAGCAATGGTTGCTCTTAGTCTTTCCTACTTTATCCATTTACTTGATTACTTTATTTATGAAACAGAATCTAACTTACAATATTTGGATCAATCTTTTCCTTTCAGTTTTTGTTGCTACCATCATTTATTTAATCCTCATCTTAATCTTCGGCTTAGTTAACCTCAAAGAATTAAAATATTATTATCAGTTATATCGGAAAAAATAAATTTATTATTTAAAAATGCTTAAGTATGAACCAAAACCGAATTGTATCTTGAACGGGTTAATTTATCTTTTAATTTTAATTACTTTCGTCATCTCTTTGTACCATTATAATTTTTATCTTAGTACTGAAGATAGGCCCATAGGATCTTTTGACCTAAATAATGGCAGCCAAGAGATTGGTTATAAGAGAACGGTCATGGGCGCTTATGCCGGAGAGTTAGGGGATGGTTCCAGAAATGATTTGGAGAAAGGATTTTACCTCACCCATAATACTAAGAGAATTCCTGTATTCTTTCTAGATGGTTATTCTTTTATGGATTCTTCCAGTTTGGATCCAGCCACTAGCAGTTATGTCCCTCCTCGATACGGCGAAGTCGCAGTTTATGGATATAGAACTAAAGAAGCTATCTATGCTCTTAGCATCAATAATCACGATTATAATTATATCATTTATGTTCTCTCTTTTTTCGCCGGTCTTTTTGTCTTAGCTTTTTTCTTCAGAGAATGGAAGATTACTTGGAGGGGATTCGAAAATGCCTGATTGGCTAACCCATCTACTTATTGGACTAATCTTAATAGAATTAATTCCTTTAAAAAAGAAGGGCTGGAAAAGCCTAATTTTGTTAGGAACTATTCTTCCGGATATCTTAACTAAACTTCTCTTAGTGGAAAAATGGGTTCCTCTCCCGGAAGGCTTCTCTATTTTAACTACATTTCATAAACCATTTATTTTAATTCTTTTTATTCTTTTGGTCGCACCTTTATTCAGGTCTACCTATCGTATAATTGTTTTCGCTTTAAGCCTGGGCACAGCCAGCCATATTCTTTCGGATTTTATGCTTCATCATCTCGATCCAGCCAGCGGAATCATGCTACTCTATCCATTTTCTCTCGAAAGATTTAGTTTAGGCTGGATCTGGCCGGAAGAGTCTTATCTTATTTTTATTCCTTTGCTGTTAGTTTATTTGGGAATTATATTGTTTAAAAGTCTGTTAAAGAAAAAAATGATTAGATCTAAACTTAGTCCCAATAAGTTAGAATAGTTTATAATACAGATAACTGCAAAAGTTACAGCACTTATCTATGCAGTATCTAATAGTAAACTGCATAAGATATAACACCTTGCGAGTGCAGTTTACTATATCATAACCCTTAAAAAACAAACCAATATTATTTTAATAAAACCGAGACCTTAATCACTTAAAATGGAGCGCATAACTTTCCTTAAGCAGGTATTTGAAGAGTTTAACCGAGAACAGGTGCAATATTGTGTTCTACGCAATTATGAATTCTTATTAGGTGCAGGAACGCCAAAAGATATCGAAAGTTTGGATACAGTTATCGCCAAGAAAGACTTAGCTAAAGTAGATCGAATTCTTACCCAGTTCGGTTTTCAGAAACGTAAACCTCAATTTTCATTACAGCATAAAGCTTATTTCAAGTTAATTAATATCCAAAACAATTTCCACAAAGTAAGTTTTGATCTTCAAGTGGGAGGAGTGCATTGGAACGATATCTCTTATCTAGATGAGGAAATTCTTCAGAATCGGATCAAAACAGATTTCTTTTATGCGCCTTCTGATAATGATACTTTGGTGATGCTTCTGACTCATTCTGTGCTAGGAAAAAGATTCTTTAAACCTAAATATCAACAAATTTTGCTCTCATTGTATCCTAAAATCAATCAGAAATATGTTTTTGAAAAGCTTTCTAATATTTTTAACCCAAAAATAGCCCAACACTTGCTTCTTTCTGTAAAAGAGAATAATTTCAACCAAATCAAAACTTATCCGCTTGCAGCTTACTTTATTCTTAAAAAACCGCAAAACTATTTTACTTTCGCTGCACTCTCCTGGCGCTGGTTCTGGCAGTACCAGAATCCTCTCAGATTAGCGCCATTGATCAGCGTGGTTGGCCCGGACGGCTCTGGTAAATCTACTTTAGTACAGAGGATCAACGAATGTCTTCAATCCACCCAGAGAAAAACCGTTTTGATCTATACCGGAAGAGGAAGAGACCATTTCTTACCTATAACCTTTCTCGGTAGAAAATATAAACATTCGGAAAAAAAGAAAGACATTCAAAAGGGTGATTCCACCTTAACTAAAACCTCCAATTGGAAAAGAAGATTAATTTATACCTGCGTTGCCCCTATCTTTACTCTAGACTTGCTTCTACGTTATTATTTCCGCATCCTTCCTCGACGCTTCAAAGGAGAAACAGTCATAACCGATAGGTATTGTTCTGATATTGTCTTGATGAAACACGTTCCCTTCTGGTTTAAACGGGTCTTGTTAGGTTTATTTCCTAAACCCACTATCTCTATTTATCTTTATAATGAACCCGAAATGCTGCATCAGCGCCGGCCGGAAGAGTCTATCCCTGAACTGAAGAGGCAGATGGAGATTTTTGAACTGTTTAAATATTCTTTAAAACTGAAGACTGAAGAGAAAGGTATAACTCAATCAAGATCTTCTGAATTTATCCTCTCCCATCTGTTAAAGAATTGGAATTAACCTAGCTGGAATTAGCTTTTTTCTTCTTAATCGCTTCTTCATATAAATTTAGAAATTTTTGGGTTATCTTCTCTACTGAGAATTCCTGCGCTTTCTGGTAAGCTCTTTCTACCATTTCTAAATCCGGGTTATTTAAAGCATGATTTATTGTTTCTGCTAGCGATTCTACATCTCCTGGTTTAGCGAAAAACACACAGCCCTCAGCGATTTCTTTTAGCTCCGGAAGGTCCGTAGTTACTACCGCTGTCTTACAAGCCATTGCTTCCAGCAGACAAGAAGGGTTGCCTTCTGTGCCTTCTAAATGAGGATAAGGCAGTACTACTAAATCGGCCAGGTTAACATAATCTTCAATAACTACCTCTTTTTCAATGAATTGAACATAACTTTCAATACCCAGCTTTTTTATTAAATGGAAATATTTTTCTTTTGCCTGCACTAAGTTTCTGGGAGCAAACACAAATAACGTCTCAGGATTTTTTTGAATGATTTTAGGAATACTCTGGATTAAATATTCCGTTCCTTTTATTTCCCACATTGCCCCATAGTAAAATAAAATATTTTTCTGGCCATAGTTATATTTTTTTTTGAGCTTTTCTTTTTGCTGGGGATAAAACCTACTTAAATTAATATGAGACCCGATGATGCGTATTTTCTCTGCTTCTATTTTTTTACTGCAGAGTCTATCCGCAAATATAGCCGTAGGAACGGTAATTATATCTGCATAATTAAGTAAATGATAAGAAATATTTCCGAGCATACTTAATAGTTTACTCCCGCTTTTAGCAGTTACATCTTTCCTGATGGAATAAGATTTTAGAGTATGGATGACCACTGCTTTGCGAGCAAAGAACTTCTGGGCCAGTAAGCTCCTCAGCACTAACAACGGAGCTGAACTAAAGCTATGCAATACCTCAATTTTATTGCTTTTAGTAAGCTTCCGAATTGCTAAAGGGAAAGCAAGAAGTTTATTATATACGGCTAATTTGTTGATATTCTTTATCCGAAGAAAAGCAACCCCCTCTTTTTTCTCAAAAGCAGGAAGGTTCCATTTATTACGAGAAACGATAGTTACTTCCTGCTTTTCTTTAGCCAGTTGCTGGGCTAAGTTAATAGTAGTGATAGCTAGAGATTCTTTTTGGTGAGGCTGTAATGCTGAGACTAGCAGAGCGATATGCATTTTAAATTCGTATTAATTGGGTTATTTAAAAGTATTGAAATAAGAGATTGTTTCAAACGGTCTGGTTAATCAATAATTATCCTATGGACTTCAAAACCAGAATCTTTATATAATACTAACCTGAGGGATATTTCTCTGAAAAAAAGGTATATTTTCCATGGTCAAAGTATTATTTTTACAGGAAATCTGGTTCCCTTATCAGGGGGTGATGAACCTTTCTGCTTCTCTTAAAAAAGCTGGGCATAGCACAGATATCGCTATCGGTAAAGATGCTTATCTTTTAGAGGAGATTAAGCGGATTAAGCCAGAAATTGTAGCTTTCCCCATAACTACTTCTCATCGGAATTTTATGCTGCGTATAGCCAGAAGGATAAAAGAGAAAAAATGGCCCGTGCTTATTGTCATAGGAGGATACGACTGCTCTTTTTTTCCGGAGATGATTGAGCAGAATAAAGATATTGATGTTCTCTGCCGTGGTGAGGGCAACGAGGCCTTGATAGAATTATGTAATTGTCTGACTGGGAAAAAGGACCATTCCCGGATTCAGAACCTTTGGGTCAGGAAAGGAAATAAAATCATCAAAAACGAGCTGGCTCCTTTTGTTGACTTGAATAAGCGGCCTTTTGACGATCAGGAGATTTATAGAAAATACCGCTATTTCCGGGATATAGAATTCGTTCAGGTAATGGTGGGGAGAGGATGTCCTTATAACTGCTCTTATTGTTTCAACCATAAGTACCGGGAGATGTACTTTCCGGTGAGCAAGCAATATTGCAGCTTAAGAGAGCCGGAAAGGGTAATTGAAGAAATATTAATACTTAAGAATAAGTATGGCTATAAGAATATTTTCTTTAACGACAGCACTTTAGCCTATAACCAGAAATGGCTTTCTGATTTCCTAAATCTGTATAAAGAGAAGATAGACCTGCCTTTTTCCATTAATGCCTGCGCGAATGAGGTTAATGAAGAATTTTGTAGACAGATTTCGGAGACTAATCGATGCTATCTGATTAGGATGGGTGTTGAGGCTGGAAATGAGAATTTTAGGATGAAAATTCTAAGGAAGACCCAGACTTCTAATCAGAAATTAGAGCATGCTGCAGCTCTTCTGCATAAGTATAATTTAAAAGTTTCTTATCAGTTTATGATGGGTTTGCCCGGTGAGACTTTAGAAATGGTAGAGGAAACTTTAGTACTATTAAAAAAATTATCTACAAAAGATACCATCTGTGCAGGAAATATTTTTAAGCCTTTCCCCAAACTAGACATCACCGAATATGGCTTATCCATTGGCCAGTACGATCCTAAACTTATCGGCGGAGATTTGATTGGAAATAAGACTTTAAACTTTTACGATTGTTTTCGGAAGGATGAAGAAGGGCAGAAAATATTAAGATTATCACGCTTTTGTCATTTTTACATTAAATTTCCGTTCTTGCGGCCTTTCATTAAAAAAATATTATTAAAGATACCCGATAATGTTGGGTATCGAATTATCTGGAAGTTTTCGGATATTTATTTCACCAATAGGCATCATATTAATGCCTCTTATCGTTACTTATTAAAGTACTTGACTAGATATGCTTTTAAGACTTTTAGATGAATTTATAGAAAGATAATTAATTCCTCAAATGGGTATTATACCCCGTTGCTTGCAACGGCAGAAATAACCAACGAATAGATACCATTTGAGGTTAAAAATACCCTGCAGCTGTTGCTGATAAGCAACTAGGGAATCAGCAGGTTCGCGTATGCTGCGATTGGGATTTTTTATTTTCATAATGATTATAAATAGATTGTAATTAAAATAAGGGATGGTAATAATTACAGCTTCTTTAATGTGCGCCAGCCAGCTTTATCTGTATCGGGACATTCATGCCTTGCTCAAAGCCGGGATCGATATGTTCCACTTTGATATTATGGATGGGGAATTTGTAGAAAATATCGCCCTAAATTTTGATTTGATCCAAGAACTGAGAAAATTAACCCATAAAAAATTTGATGCCCATTTAATGGTCTGTAAACCTTCCAAATATATAAAACGGCTAAAAGAGGCAGGAATAAACATCATTTATTTCCATATAGAATCTGATGAGGATCCTAATTACGTTATTGACTTAGTAAAGAGACATAATCTGGAAGTGGGGATAGTAATAAATCCAAAAACTCCGGTGGAAAAGATTTTTCCTTACCTTGAAAAGCTGGATTATGTTATGTTTATGACCGTCCAGCCAGGCTTTACGGGGCAAACCTTTGAAAGATCAGTCTTAGATAAAATTAGGCAGTTTAATGTCTTTTCCAAAGAGAAAAATCCTCGTTTAAAATTAATTGGGGATGGTTCGATAAATATAGATACTCTAGAATTATTAAATAAAGTGGGTGTGGAAATATTTGTGGGCGGTACTTCTGGGTTATTTACTCGGGAAGGTTTTAATAATAATTTGGAGATGTTAAAACAAAGAGATCAACTAATTTTGGCTGGAGAAAAGAGGGTGAATCTATGTTAATTATAAACCATCAAATAAATTCCATCGGACAACTCCAAAATACCCCTAAAAAATTCGGAGTTGAAGTTGATTTAAGAGCATACAATAATCGAATAATTCTTAATCATGAACCTTTCCTTGAGGGGGAAGATTTTGAAGAGTTTCTAAAACATTATCATCATGCTTATCTCATTCTAAACATTAAGTGCGAAGGAATAGAGAGACTAGTGATTGGATTAATGGATAAATTTAGGATTAGAGATTATTTTCTTCTTGACGTAACTCCCCCTTTCATTTTTAAATTAGTGAATCAGGGGATTAGTAAGATTGCGGTTCGTTTCTCTGAGATGGAAAGTATTGAGACCTGCCTTAACTTAAAAGGAAAATTAGAATGGGTTTTTGTAGATAATCTGACCCATTTACCGGTTGAACATGATGCTTTCAAGACTCTTAGAAAATATTTTAAACTCTGCATAGTTTCCCCAGAATTATTAAATCGGAACGAAATCGAGTCGGTTAAAGAAATCTTAAAAGATAATCCGGTTGACGCCGTGCTTACTGATAAAATATATGATTGGGAAGAGCTGGCTGAACAAAAAAAGGAGAAAAATAAATGTTAAAATCTATTCGCAGAAAATTTGAAAAAGTAAAGTTCCATCTTCAATTGGATCGGTTCAATAAAGGAGAGATTGCTTTAATTCCCACCTACATTCAGCTGGAACCAACTGTTAGATGCAATCTTAATTGTATTACTTGTACTAGAAATAAAGTAATCGGAACTTATAAGAAATTTGATCTTTCTCTTGAGGAGACAGACAAAATTATTTCTTTTTTTCCAAACCTGAATTCAGTAAAATTACAGGGTCTGGGTGAGCCCTTGCTTCACCCCCAGATTGTGCCCATGCTTGAAATGTTTAAACAGAAAAAAATCCGCATCTGGACCATTACCAATGGGACTTTATTGAATTCCGAGAAATACCGCCATATTCTCTTAGACTATGTTGATGATGTAGCGATAAGTTTTGATTCAGTAAATAAAGACAATTTCAATTATTTAAGGCGAGGGGCAGATATGGATCGGATCATACAAGGAATTAAATTATTGACCGAAGAAAGGAACAAACGAAAATCTAATCTAGCAGTGGGCATTAATTTTGTCATCAGCCATCAGAATTATCAGGAGTTAGACCAGCTCCATCAGATGGCTATCACCCTTAAAGTTGATTATGTCACTGTTGCTGACGTGGAGAACTGGATGATTCCCGGAGAAGAGGAATTTAAAGAGTCAGCTAAATTTGTGGCAGAAACCAGGAAGCTTTCCCCCCAGATCAGGAAAAAAGTGAACCGATTAAGGCTAAGATTACTGAAAAAAGGAATCCTTCTTGGCTATAAGCATTGCCTGAAAAAATTAGGAAATTGTTATTGGCCTTTTAAATCCGTATTTATTACCGTAGAAGGGGAGATCACTCCTTGTTGTCTGCGCATGCATAAAGCCCATTCTTTAGGTAATATCTTCGAGTTAAAATCATTTGAGGAGTTATGGAATTCGGAGAGATATAAAGCTTTTAGGAAAAGTCATCTGGATAAAGATACTTCCAATCTAACCTGCAGTTTGTGTCCGGACTGATTTTATTTTTGAAAGGCGACTTATTATTTAATAGAGGAAGATTAAGAATGAAAATCATCATACCCATGGCCGGAAGTGGTAAGCGTTACAATGAGGTTGCTTTCCATGGGCCCAAGCCTTTGGTTGAGATTGACGGAAAACCAATGATAGAACATGTAATTAATATGTTTTCATTCGAAGATGAATTTATCTTTATCTGCCATGAAGAACATCTAAAAGAAACGCAGCTAAAAAAAGTCCTCCTTAACTTAGCGCCAAAATCAAAGATAGTTTCAGTAACTACTGATCAGATTAGGGGTGGGCCGCTTTACACCTGTAGTAACGTATTTAATCTCGTAGGGGATAATGAAGAAGTAATCATTAATTATTGCGATTTTACTTTGAAATGGAATTATTCCGATTTCTTAGCGGAGATTAACCAGAGAAGATGCGACGGGGCAGTAATCTCTTTTCAAGGTTTTCATCCTGCTTCTTTAGGGGACACTTATTATGCCTATCTGAAAGTAGACCAAGAGAGGTATTTAACTGAGCTGAGAGAAAAAGAGCCTTTTACTAAAGAGAACAGGATGGATGATTATGCTTCTACCGGAACATACTATTTCAGAAAATGGTCTGATTTCAAAAGATATACTCAAAAAGTTATGGATGCAAATATGAACACTAAAGGCGAAACGTATATCACCCATCCTTACATCTTGATGATCAAAGACGGGCTAAAGGTCCTCAATTATGAAGTAGAGAAATTTATCTGCTGGGGCACACCCAGAGATTATGAAGTCTATAAATTCTGGTCGGAATTCTTTTTCCGCCGTTCCGGCCAAGCGATTGGTTTTAACAATGTAAATATTAAAACTACTAATCTTTTTCCTATTGCTGGGAACAAGAAAGATTTCAAATTATTAGGCTTTGATACCCCCAACTTTTTAATTCCTTTAATGGGCAAGCCCTTGATTGCTTCCACCGTTAAGTTCCATCCTCGAGGGATCAGAAATATCTTTATTTGTTTAGAAGAGCATAAAACAGAATATCAGCTAGATAGCTTATTAAAAGGGATTTTTCCCCATTCTGAAACCATTTACCTAGAAACTGAGACCAAAGGTAATGCTGAAACCATTATTCATGCGGAAAAGTACCTTCTTCCACAAAATCCGATTTGTATTTCTGGCAGTTCTTTCATTCTAGATTATGATGAGAGAAAATTAGCCCATCTTTTCGAAAATGAGGAAACCGATGTGATTCTCTTAACTTTTACTCACCATGAATGTGTGCTCAGAAATCCTAATTATCATTCTTACCTTAAATTTAAGAATGGGTTAGTGGAGAGAGTTTATGAAAAAACAACTATTTCTTCACGTCCAGAGAGAGATCATGCTTTTACCGGAACAGTCATTTATCGCCATGCTTCTGACCTGTTTAATTCCATCCGCAGAAACATGACCAGATTAGATCAAGAAGGGTATACTTCTTTTACGACTTATTCTTTCCTTACTGCCGTAAATGAACTGATCAAAGAGGGAAAGAAAGTGGCTGCTTTTGAGGTAGACAAGTTTGTCTCTTTGCTTACTCCCCAGGATTATCAGGAATTTATCTATTGGCAGGATTATTTTGACAGCTTGTCTTACCATCCCTATAGCAAGATGGTGCATTAGGAAATGGTCAATGTAATCCCCTTAGCAGGACTAGGATCAAGATTTTCTAAAGAAGGCTATGTCCTGCCTAAACCTCTTATTCCTGTCTCGGGAGTGCCCATGATTATTCAAGCTATCAGAAATATGCCTCCTAGCGATAAATGGATTTTTATAGTCAGGCAGGAACATCTTCAAGAGCATCATATTGATCAGATTATCAAATCTGAGATTCCTAAGGCCATTATCATCTCCGTGAATGAAACTACCTTGGGGCAGGCCAATACCTGCTTATTAGCTCAAGCATACTTATTGCCAGACGAACCCATGTTCATCGCAGCCTGCGATAATGGCTATGTTTATGATTCAAAGAAATATCAAAGCCTGGTAAATAATCCGGAGATTTCCTGTATTGTCTGGACTTTTACCCAGATGGAAAAGATGCGCAAAAGCCCTCAATCTTATGGTTGGGCAGTCTTAGTTGAAGACGGACTAACCATCAGAGATATGTCAGTAAAAGTTCCCCTTTCTGACGATCCTTTCTATGACCATGCAGTCACCGCTACTTTTTATTTCAGGAAAGCAAAAGATTTTATTGCCGCTGCCAATCTGATGATCAATGAGAATTTCCAGATTAATAATGAGTTCTATGTTGATGCCCTGCCTATATTTATTAATAAGTTGGGAAAGAAAAGCGTTATTTTTGATGTGGAGCAATGGATCTGTTGGGGAACTCCTGCTGAGCTGAAAGAATATGAACTTTGGGAACAGTTTTTTAAAGAGAAAAGCTCTAACTCTAACGAAAATCAGCAGTTTAATCCCTTAATCCAGAATAAAAAGCAATATTTGTTTTGGGAGAGATATTTCTTATCAAAGAAGTAATGATTCAAGGAGAGATAAATTTTTAAGTGCAGAACCAAATTAAAGAATTCCTAAGATGAAAATCGCTTTAATCTGGCCTTACGGCTTTGATACAACTTATACCTTGCCTCTCTCTTTAGGCTATCTGAAAAGCAATATTAAAGATAAAAAGCATCAGATTAAGATTTTTGATTACGCTTTAAAGGGGACCAAAGCTGACTCGGGCTCTTTACAGAAAATGTTAACTGAATTTAACCCCGATCTGATTGGAGTTTCCTGTTGGTCACCGACCTATATAGAATCAATCAATATCCTTATTGTCGCTAAGAAACATAATTCTAAGATCATCACTATTCTGGGCGGAGCTCATGCTACTGCCTATGCCTCTAAGATCATGAAAAACAACCCCCAATTAGTAAATTATATTTTTAGAGGGGAGGCAGAATTGGACTTTCCCGTATTTCTGGAAGAAATAGAAAAAGCAAATCCAGACTGGTCTAAGATAAAAGGGCTGGCCTATAGGAATAGTCGAGGAGAAATTGTTGAAAATGAGATGAGAAGAGAGGTGGACTTAGACCAGATTACTTTTCCGGATTATGATTCGATAGAATTTAGTGACTATTTGAAAAAGGGCTATCGCCTTAATACTAAATATAAAGAAAATGCCCCGATTTGGGCTACTCGAGGCTGTCCTTATAATTGCTCTTTCTGCACCTCTTCCCTGCAGAACGGAAAGCTAGTCAGGACTCATTCTATACCCTACCTGATGAGATGGGTCAAACACCTTTATGATGAGAAAGGAATCAGAATGATTAATATTGTAGATGACAATTTTACTTTTAATATTGAGTTTGCTAAAGAGTTCTGTAGGGCAGTGATTGATTTAGATCTGAAAAGCTTAAAATTTGCTACTCCCAATGGGATTAGGATCCAAAGAACTGACCGAGAGCTGATGAAACTAATGAAAAGAGCTGGCTGGGAATCTCTGATTGTTGCCCCGGAGAGCGGTTCGGAGAAAACTCTCCAGAGGATGAATAAGAAGGTTAATCCTGATGAGATCTATCAAAAAGTAAAAGAGATCAAAGAGGAGGGCTTAAAAGTCCATGGTTTCTTTATTTTGGGATATCCCGGAGAGACGGTTGAAGATATCCGAAAAACCGTCAAGTTCATTCGGAAATGCAGGTTTAATTTTTTTTTTCTGAACAATTTTCAGCCTCTCCCGGGAACCTCCATCTATAATGAGCTAGTGGAAAAAAAAGAGATTAAAGACGGATTACTTCCGGAAAACTTTTCAGACGGAAAGAGAGTTTATCTTCCGGAAGGTCTGAAAGATTTTAATTTTCCGCGTTTAATCCTTAAAGAATATCTTTATCTGGCTTTTTCCAATCCTTTGAATATTCCCTATATGTTCAAGATTATTAATCCAGTCATGGTTGGCAAAAAGGTTTATTCTAATCTTAAATCTATGTTCTCAGCTAAAGGTACTAAATCAATTGAGGAGGATAAATTAACTACCCATGCATAATCCAAAACCTTTGCCCAGGCTTTCTATTGTGGTTCCTTGCTATAATGAGAGAAGAAATATCCCCCTCATCCTGAAGCGATTCGCAGAAGTTATCCCTAATCGTGATGCTGAATTAATCCTGATCAATAACGGCTCTACGGACAGCTCTCAGAAAATAATTGAGTTAGAACTAAAAAAGCCGGAATATTCTTTTGCCAGGACTGTTCTTGTACCCAAGAATATTGGTTATGGTAATGGAATTTACTTTGGTTTACAGCAGGCACAGGGAGAGATTCTTGCCTATACTCATGCAGATATGCAGTGCGATCCTTTAGATGTTATTCGCGCCTATCAGATAATCTCCGCAAAAGAAAATCCAAGCCTGTATCTTATTAAAGGCAGAAGAACAAAAAGAAAGATTATTCCCCAAATACTGACTACCGGCCTGCAATTATTATCCAGCAGCTTATTCTTTAAAAATTTCCATGAGATCAATGCCCAGCCAAAAGTATTTCAACGGGAATTATTGGAAAAATTAAACTTTCCGCCGTTAGACTTCAACTTTGACTTTTATGTCCTTTACAAAGCAAAAAAAGAAAAGCTGAGAATCATTTCTATTCCCGTAGAATTTCACCCTAGGAAATTTGGTGAATCTAGTTGGGATTTCGGACATCTTTCTAAACTAAAGATCATCCATAAATTTATTAAGTATCTTTTGAGATTACGTTTCTCTGGAGAAGAAAAAGCTGCGGAGATTACTTATCAATTAAAATAATTAGATCAACAGATTCAAAGAATAAAGATTAATTTAATATTCAATCTTTAACAAATTCTCTCCAATAATCAACCGATGCTCTCAGGTCTTCTAAAACTCTGCTTTCAAAAGGTTCCCTCTCTCTAAAAGAGAACTCCAGCAGAAGAAGTGACTCTTTACTTCCGCCTTGTTCTAAAGCTTTAATAACTTTCTGGGCAGTAATCTTTCCTTTAGTATTGTTTTCTGATGTAAAAGGCCAATGCCCGCTTTTATCATTCAAGCTTTGCTTAAGATGGATAAAGGGTGATTCCTTAGCAAACTCTCTCAGCCAGGCATAGGGATCATTATCATCAGGATTGGGAGATGAGACATCCCCATGATCCACATCTAAACATAATTTAATCGGAATGGCGCTGCCCTGAAGCATTTTCTGGATTCTTTTTGTTTCAGCAATGGTTTCCCCGTACTCTCGAGGTATGGACATGGGCTCCCAGCTAAGATATTTCATTCCTTTCTCTTGAGCATAAGCTGCAATTTCTTTCCAGGCCTCTACCGTTTGCTGCAAAACTTTCTGCTTCTGCTCTGGATGATGCAGATCATAATAAGACATAATTCCCAAATGACTAGACAGGTTAGTTGCGCCGATGGCTACTCCAAAATCAATAAATTTCCTGAACCAGTTAAGCCAATAAGCCCGAACTTGGGGGTCTGGATGGGAGAAATGGTTCACTCTGGTAAAAGCCCCAGTCATGATGCCGTCAATTTTTACATTATATCTTTTACGGAGAAGATTAATTCTTTTAATGTGATCTTGGACAATCTCCTCTCCTAAATTTGGATTAATTAGGTCTGCAGTCAATTGGACATAGCGCAAGCCCAGATCTTCGCCAATAATTTTTATCCATTCTTCAGGAAGCGGAAAACGGTTTAAGGCGAAGCCAGTATTGATGCCTAATTTTAATTGAATCATTTTTATGGGTTATTATCCTGAAAGATTATTTTTACTTTTTAAAAAAAATATAGTCACGGATTAATCACCACTTTCAACCCTTCCATATTCTTCATTACTTTAAATCCTTCTTCAATCTGATCCAGACTAAATCTGTGGGTGATTAATTTCTGAACTTCTACTTTTTCGCTAGCAATCAGGTCCATGGCGATCTGGTTATGCCTAGGAGTAGAGCCGTGAGAGCCCATCACAAAACATTCTTTATAATGGATAGAGTTGGAGGAAAACTGGATTTTACGTGCATCTTTAGGCAGGCCCCCAAAAAAATTTACATAGCCTCTTTTAGCTACTAATTCTATGGCCTGCTCCTGCGCTTCCACCGAAGGACACATGGTAAAAACTAAGTCTACTCCTCTTCCAGAAGTGATCTCTTTTATTCTTTCTACTAGGTTTTCAGTTTTAGAATTAATATAAAAATCAGCCAAAAATTTCTTAGCTACTTCTAACCTTTTATCATCAATCTCTGCTAAGATTACTTTGGACGCGCTTAAAGCTTTAGCGGCCATGATGCCTAGGCAACCGATTGGCCCGGAACCTATGATTAATACGCTTTTACCAACTTTCATCTGGGCTAACTCCAATCCGTTTAATACGCAGGCGAGCGGCTCCATCAAAGCTGCCTGATCAAAGCTGACCTCTTCAGGAATCTTAATGATTGGCCCATAATCTACCACCATCGGCTCAAGCAGGCAATACTCTGCGAAGCCTCCTGAAAATTGATAGCCGATAGCATAATTTTCATCGCAGCAATTGCCTCTTCCATTAGTGCAATGTCCGCATTTTCCACAAGGAACATCCGCACCCAGCGCAATCCTATCTCCTGTCTTCCATTTAGTGATACCTTCCCCGAGAGCGATTATTTCTCCAGCAATCTCATGTCCGATTATTGCTGGATACTTCACTCTGGGGTTGCCTGAACTCATAATGCGCAGGTCAGAGCCGCAGATGGCGCAGGAATGAACTTTTAATAAGATAGTATTCGGCTTGATGGCAGGGTTAGCAACTTGTTCTAGACTTAATTCTTTAATCCCTTTTAAGATTGCGGCTTTCATTTTTTCCTCCGATAAAGATATTTGTTCTAACTAATTTCTTCTGACCCGGGTTCTTTCCCCATAGAAAATATCCCTTTGCAGTAATCTTTATATTTTTTGTCTTGTAAATCATCAAAAACCTGTTTTATGTCTTTAAGCTCAAAGCGGTGGGTGATTATAGGAGAAACCAGTAATTTTCCGGAAGCAAGAGCAGCCAGAACCGTTTCCCACTCATTTTCATCCGGGGTAATCAAAGAGTTCCAATTTCCGATTAAAGTAATTTCTTTTCGCAGGATCAACTGAAAATTTTTTTCTTTGAAGATTACGTCCCCTTGAGGGTTTCCAATCAGTGAAATCGTGCCGAATTTCTTTATTAGTTCTATTGACTTCTCCTGAAAGAGATTAGCCCCGCTGCATTCAAAGACAAGATCAACTCCTGTTGAGCCAGTGATCTCTTTAATTTTTTGATCGTAATCTTCCCGGCCTGAGTCAATAACCTGATCTATTCCGCATTTCCTTGCTATCTTTAGCTTATGTTCGTTCCTGTCTACGCCAATAACTAAACTGGCTTGCATAAGTTTAGCCCATTGAGCAGCAAACAATCCCACCGGTCCTAACCCAAAAATAATCACTTTGTCTCCAGGCCTAATTCTTCCTCTTTTAACTCCCCTAAAAGCCACGGCCATAGGCTCTAATAAGGCTGCTTCTTCAAAAGTAACTTTTTCCGGTATTTTAAGCACATTTTCAGCTGGGCATTTAACATAATTAGCAAAACCGCCATCACATCTCGAACCGAGATAATTATAATTATCACAGAGGTTTTCTTTGTTTTCTCGGCAATAAGAGCACTGTTTGCAGGGGATAAGGGGGTAAACTGAGACTCGGTCTCCAACCGTGACTTTTTGCACTTTGTTTCCTTTAGCAAAGACAATACCTGCAAATTCATGGCCAGGAATTGTTGGAAAGATATAAGTTCCTTTAGTCTTAACTCGAGGTATATCCGAGCCGCAGATTCCTGCTGATTTTACTTCTATCAATACTTCAGTCTCATTTATTTTAGGCACTACAATATTCTGATATCTGAGATCATCAATCCCATACAAAACTCCTGCGAAAGCCATTCTTAAATCAAATTTATTCTCCAGAGGTATATAAAATTTGTTTATTAGTGCTCTATTTTTCATCTTATTCTTAAACCAAATAAGCAGAAATCTCCTTTATTAATAGTTGGGGATGAATGCTGGAGTTTCGCTACTTTTAATTTAATATATCCCCCACTTTCCTAATCTTTAAAAACTAAATAATCCCCCCACCTAAAATGGAGGAAAAATATGCCCCACAAAAAGAGTATTCTAAACCACAGAAGTATTCTAAGCTAAGTTTGGTCTTAAATTTCTTTTCTTTGGTTCTGCTTTTAATTGTTTTTTTCTCATTATTCTCTTCAGGTAGGGAATTTCTGTATTTTTCCGGATATTTTCTAATCTTATTCTTAGGCGGTTTTGGTTTTGCTTTATTCTTCAGGGATTTTACCCCAAATTCAGTGATTTATCTAGTGATCTCATTCTTAATCGGAATTATCTTTAATTATGTCCTATTCATCATCTTAAAATTTTTTAATTTGAACCATTCTTTTTCGCTGTTTATTCTTCTATTCGCCGGCCTGGTTTCAGTGATTTTAAATTTTAAAAAGGCCAAAGACAAGTTTTTTAGCATAACTCTTCTCCAAGACCGGCATCTCCCCTTTTTAATTATTCTCATTATTTTTTCTTTATTTCTCTTCTCGGATCGGATGACCTACACCTCCGAAGGCACATATCTACATGATCAAACTCACCCCATCTATGAGTTAAGCCGGGCCCAGGAACTTAAGACCATGTTTCCGGTTGAACAATTATCTTATTTGGGCCTGGAATCAAAATATCATTTTGGGTTTCCAATATTAGTTTATCAGCTGGTGAACATTTTTCAAATTGACGGGCTTAGTCTGATCTATATTCTCTTCCCCAGCTTTTTAATCATCATCACCTCTTTTTTGTTATACGAACTTGCAGGTTCGTTCTTTGAGAATAAAAAGAGACTATTCTTTTGCTGGGTGATTTTCTTCTCAACTTTGTCTCTCCCCTTTGGGACTATTACTGGGATAATCAATACTTTTTTTAATCTAAATATCCCTTCAGTAGACAATCCTTTTTTTCTTTTTCATCAGCTCCTAAAGATGGGAAGTTTTACTTTAGCAATAATGATGTCTTTTGCCTTGTTCATCTTAATCAGAAGCGAAAAGAGGAATTATGTTCTTGAATCAATTCTTCTTCTCGGTTTAGCTGCTACCAAAAGCCCTTTCTTTGCGGTTGTGGCCGTGGGTTATTTTATAATATTCTTTTTAAGATTGCTTTGCGCTGAGGGGCATCTCTTTAATCTCAAAAATTGGAGTGAATTTTTTGTTAAGAATTTAATCTTTGTTCCGGGAGCATTATATTTCTTGCTTTTTGTTGCGGGAACGCATCAGCATAATTTATGGATTCCTTTACTCGGGTCTTTTAATAGCAGATCAGTAACCCTTAGCCCAGAGCTTTTAGTTCCTAACGCAATTTTTTCCCTGATTTTGGGTTTGTTGATTTATTTAGGCTTAGGGGTTGTTTATCTTTGGCCCAAGATTAAATCTACCCTTAAAAAAGGCGGTTTAACTAATTCAATTCTAAAGATAAGGGGAAATGATCCTAATCTGACTTATCTAAGTATAATTTTTTCCAGCTATCTTTTAGGAATCTTTATTGTCGAGATTGTCAACGGAAATAATGAACAGTTCTTATTTCCCGGATATATCTTTCTGAGCCTATTGACCTACAGATATCTGTTTACTTTAGAAAACATTACTTTGGGAAAGATTAAGACCTTTTTCCTCTTTGCGTTTATAATGATTATACTGATTAACTCTTTATTTGCAGGCTTATTTTTCGTCCTTCCCACCATTAAACAGCCTTTTCCATATGAAGATACGGGAAATAATCCCCTCGCGGTGTTGAAACTGAAAGCTTTTCAGAGCTTCGTTGGGAAACCTACCGGGCTGGCTGAAGCAGACTGCCTTCATTCCAAAGATTTATTAGAGAGCTTAAAAGTGCTGTCTACGCAGTCGGATGGTTTAGTTTTATTTAACCCTTTTCACCAGTACTGCGATAATTATAAAGTCTCTTCCTGGGAAGACATTGTCCAGTCACATGACGGAGGGTTTATTAGAACTGCCCTCTCAGGAAAACAAGCTTTAATCGAAGGATATTCCTCAAAAGGTGTTATCACTGGTAAAGATTATTGTGAACGAACTTATGAGGCTCTTCTTTTTTATTCTACTATTTCCGGTGAAAAAAACATGATAAAAGAATCTCTGGTTCTATTCTCTAACTCCAAGACTCATCATTACAAAGATTTTAGCTATTACTCCTACTTTATGCTCTTCAGTAAAGAAAATTATTTTACCCTCAATCAAGACTTCGTAGAATGTATTACTAAGAAAATTAAGGGTATCAATACCCTAAACTTAGATCTTAATTTCATTCAAAAATACCTAATGAAGAATAATATTGCTTATATCCTTTTTGAGAAAAGCCAGGTTCCGCTTCCAGAGTATCAGGAACTACTGAGGTTATCTCTGATTTATTCCTCCGGTAGTGTTCAGTTATTTAAGGTAAACTTGGTTACCGGATATCCTTCAAAAATATTTGTTTCAGAAGTCATTCCAGACTAATTCTATACTAATTTTGGATAGTATCTATCATCCTAAATATTTATAAATGGAATTAATCTAAATCTGATTCATGGAGATTAAAAATATCCTTCTTATTGGGGCCGGCCAGATTGGAAGCCGTCATCTCCAAGCTTTAGCTAAAATAGATTTTCCTATTTCTATTTTAGTCATTGATCCATCTGAAGATTCGTTGAGAAGGTCAAAAGAACGGTATGAAGAGATTACTTCTAACGGGAAAGTAATCACCATAAAATTTTCTCAAAATATGGATTTTCTACCTTCAGAAGTTGATTTGTGTATTGTGGCCACTGCCACAAATGTAAGAGCTAAAGTTATTAAAGAGATTATGACTCACCGTAAGATTAAATATTTCCTTCTGGAAAAAGTATTGTTCCAGTCTTTAGCGGAATATAAAGAAATATCCGCCCTCTTCAAAGCAAATAGGACCAAAGCCTGGGTAAATTGCCCTCGCAGGATTATGCCTTTTTATCAAGGTCTTAAAGATATTTTCTCTAAAGATAAGATTATTTTTCTGACTGTTTCTGGTGGGAATTGGGGCCTCGGGTCAAATTTGATACATTACCTTGATTACTTCTCTTATCTGGTGGGCAAATCTAATTTCAAACTAAAACGCTTTACTTTAGACCAAAGAGTTTTTCCTAGCAAAAGGGCGGGATTTAACGAACTTTCCGGATCTTTCTTTGCTGGGAATCCAGGAGGAAGCCAGATGATACTTTTTTCTAATCCGGATTCTTATGCTCCTACCATTGAAACCATCCAATGCAATTCTGCTTACGTTATTATTGACGATCGGAATAAGAAGGTCATAATTGCGAGAGAGGAGAATAATTGGCAACCTGAAACCAGAGATTTTATTATCCCTTTTCAAAGTGATCTGACTCAGCAGGTAGTTAAAGAAATACTTACCACCGGAACTTGCGGGCTGACTTATTTTAGTGAATCTTCCCGTTTACACCAATTCTTTCTGAAAGAATTGATTAAACATCAAAAAAGAATAAATGGGGGAAACAATGATTTTTGTAATATTACTTAAAGTAATTTTACTTCAGATCATTTTTTGGGGTGATTTTTTTGGGTACAGCTAAGGTTTGGTTAATCGGAGCAGGGGAAATGGCCTGTGCTTATGGAAAAGTTCTTTTAGCTTTAGGAATAGATTTTATAGTTATCGGAAGGGGGCAGGCCTCAGCCAAAAAATTTGAAGAGGAATTAGGAAAACCTGTAATCAACGGCGGGTTGGCTTCTTTCCTTAAGACCAACCCTTCTTTTCCTTCCGCTACGATTGTGGCAGTCCAAGTGGATTTATTGAAAGATATTACTCTTAAATTAATCCAGTATGGAGTAAGAAAGCTCCTGGTGGAAAAACCTGGCGGACTCACTTCTAATGAGATCAAAGAGCTTGCCCAGACTGCTCACCAAAACCAGGTGGAAATATTTATTGCTTATAATCGACGTTTTTATGCCTCCGTGATTAAACTTAAAGAATTATTAAAAGAAGAGAAGATTCTTTCTTTTAACTTTGAATTTACTGAATGGAGTCATTTGATTAAAGATCAGCAGATAGAATCAATCCTTAAAAAAAATTGGTTTCTAGCAAATTCCAGTCATCTGGTTGACCTAGCCTTTTATCTGGGAGGTAAACCATTGAAAATTGACTGCCATTTTTCAGGTGGTCTGGCCTGGCATCCTAAATCTTCAATCTTTGCTGGTTCTGGCCTTAGTGACAAAGGGGCACTTTTTTCTTACTCTGCTAATTGGGAATCAGCCGGAAGATGGGAGATAGAAATATTAACCAATAAACATAAATTTATTTTGCGTCCTCTTGAAGAGCTGCAAGTCCAGGAAGTTGGTTCTTTAGAGATAAAAAAAATGGAACTTGATGATTCTTTGGACCAGCAGTTTAAACCCGGACTTTACCGAGAGGTTAAGAGTTTTCTTTTAGGAGACAAAAGCCAATTATGCACTATTGCTGAACAAGCCAGAAATGTTCTGGTTTACGATAAGATGGTCGGATACGATTAGACCTTAATGAAGGTTGGAGAGACATTTTTTCAAAATTACTTTTACCGCTCTTTCATGCGCTTTTCCATCAACTTTACCACATTTTTCTTCAAGAAAATGCTTTATTTTTAAATCCTTATCCGGATCTGGTTTTAGGACATCCTCAACTGCTTTTTTTAGATTCTCGTCATAATTAAGGTTAATAGTAATCTTTTTGTTTTCAGCCCAGCCCGTGATTAATTTATTGCCAAAAATATCGATATTTAAGACTGGCTTGTTGATTAGCAAAGCTTCGATACAGGCAGCTGAACCAAAATTCACAAAAACATCGCTTTTACTGATTAGGGAATAGAATTCTTCTCGAGTAATTTCACCAGGGTAGATTTGGTAATTCTTTTCAGAAAAATTTAACTTTTTTAGAATTTCTTTGTATTTTTGAATCGATTTATCATAGGGGGTCTCCCGAGGATGAAGTTTTATTATAAGTTTAACCCGGGGAATTTCGATTAAACTTTTAAAAATTGCACCAATCCTTATGAAATAATCTTTTGAGCTAATAATGTTGCTCTGCACTGAAGCGGTTGTAGCCACCATTATTACCATCTCTTTTTCTTTCTTTATATTCCTGTAAGAGACAATAGGATCAAATATTACTGGACCTACTATAATAATCTGTTCTTTTTTCCAACCCACGTTAATCAGAGCGTTTTTTACAGATTTACTAAAGACGAGTTTGTAGATATCATCAGATCCGTCTGGTGGAACTACCCCTTCCCCAATTCCATGCTGAATCCTAAATATGGGGCATTGAGTATTCCTAGCAGCAGCAATAGCGCATTTGTCAAACAAACTGCTCTGGCCGGTAAGGACTATTGCACCTATTCTCTCTTCTTTAATAATTTTTTTGAACAGTTCATAGTACAAAACTAGCAGATACAGGAATTGTTTAGAGAATAGGACTTCGAAAGCATACTGTAAATATGGCCACAAAGAAAATCTTTCCCAGGTAAGCAGTTCTTTTTTAGTTCTTATGCTTAGATTTTTCCATTGATTAAAGATAAGAGCAGATAATTCTTTAGCTTTTTTATCACTATCCTGGTCAAAATAATTATAGAGGGAATTATAGTCCCGCAGCTTTTTATAATTTTTACTGGAAAGAGGGTCAGCAAAAAGAACCAATTCCCCTATCCAACCGTTTTCCCGGATTTTGCGGAGTACATTATGAATTCTAAATATCTCTCCATTCTGACAGATATGGTTAGTGTAAGTAAGGAAAAGAACTTTTTTCTTAGCTTTTTTTCGGTCTGAGGTGTCATTTTTTGGCCCATTTTTATCCCGTAAATATTTTATCTTCTTTTTTTCATTCCTAAAAATATATCTAGTCATCACTTTCGCTGCTAGGGAATACTTCATCTTTTCGATAATCGTTAATTTTCTTCTTTTTTCCATAGGTTTAAATGTATTTATTGGTGCAGGTAGAATCAGGAAAAATCTGTTGTAAAACCAGCTAAATGGAACCCCTTCTATTTGGAAGAGGTCATCAAAGCTTTTCCCATTAATTAGCTTTTGTTTCGGCCAGGTCCGGATGAATTCTTTAAATTCCATAGCTGGAAAAATAGTTCAGATCTTTAAAAAGGTAGTGATTTCTGGTTCAGGAAATGCTTCTATTATTTATCATACTTCGGCAATATTTATAAATAGTAATTTTCGGCTCCAAATTGGTGCATTTAGGATGGAAAAACTAAAAATAGTTATCTTTGGGCTGGGTTCTATAGGAAAAAGGCACGCCAGAATTATTCAAGATAATTTTAATCACGAAATTTATGCTTTTCGTTCCAGGAAAGATGGACCTAAAAATGAGTTTGGCTTTCCGGAAATTTACTCTTTTGAAGAGTTGGATCTTATTAAACCGGATCTAGCTTTGATAACTAACCCCACAGATTCGCATCTACGTTATGCACAAGAATGTGCTAAGAGGGGGATGCATCTTTTTATTGAAAAACCGCTTTCTAGCACTAACGATGGTTTGGATCAATTCTGTGATATTGTAAAGAAGAATAAAGTTAATGTTTATACTGCTTATTGCCTGCGGTTCCATCCCTTAATCCAGTGGTTGAAATCGTATCTACAATTACACCAACCTTTTCATATTACCATTAACGCCTCATCATATTTACCTCGATGGCGGAAAGGAGTTAACCATTTAGAACATTACAGCGCCTTCCGGGAAAGGGGTGGAGGTATAATCTTAGAATTATCTCATGAGATTGATTATCTTTATTATCTGCTGGGAGGCGTAAATAAAATACAGGTGAATTCAGGAAAATTAAGCGATGTTAGTATTGATGCCGAGGATTACGCTGATATTTTATTGGACTTTTCTGGAGTGCAGTGCAATCTTCATCTGAATTTTTTTAGCCGTTTGAACCGCCGAGAGATTATTCTGAATTTTAAAGAACAGACAGTTATTGCTGATTTAATTAAGAGTGAGATTATTATAATTAATTCAGCAGGTGAAGAAGAGAGAATTAAATTTGGTTTTGAGCGGGACGATATGTTTAAATCCCAGTTAGATTACTTTTTCAGAAACTTTAAAAATGGGCCTCCCCTGAATGGATTAGAGGAAGCTTTGCAGGTTTTTGCCATAATTATGAAGATTAAGGAAAAGATTGACTATGATTAAGGAAATTAAAACTAATGAAAATTCCCCTTTGATACTTTATCCCAGGGAGAAGTTAATAGAAAATGTTTTGTTGATTGAGGGTTGCAGCCGGGCCGGGAAATTCCTGATGGGAAATATCCTTTGCGGTTTTAATGAAGTTGAGCATTATCAATACCAAGAGTTGATTGAGGCTTTGCCTTATTTAATGCGGTTTGGTTTTATTGACAAAGAAGCGGGAAAAGCCTTAATCCAGTGCCTGATTGATGGTTCCGTATATAATTATCTGATGGGAAGAACTCTTAATTTCCGTTTGGTAGACAAATCCTGCATCTATAATGATCCCAGAGCGCATGAATATTTGCAGAGAACACTGCAGCAAAATAAAGAATACGCTTTAGGAAAAATTAAAGACGAAAAAACTTATTTTCCATTTATAACCCATGAATTATTGCCTAATTTACTATTTTTTTTCGAAATGTATCCCAGATTGAAAATTATTCATCTTGAACGTAACCCTGTAGATCTGGTCTATTCCTGGTACACAAAAGGCTGGGGAAAAAAATATGATTCAATTTCAATTATGTTTTCGGTTTTTATGCTCGGTGAGAAAGATCCGGTGCCCTGGTATGCCCATGATTGGAAAGAAGAATACAATTCCGCAGGGGAGATGGATCGGGTGATCAAATCGATCATTACTCTGATTAAACTGGATAAAGAGACATACGCTGAATTTACAGAGGAGCAGAAAAGAAAAATTTATTGCCTTAGCTATGAAAAATTATTAACAGAAACAGACCAGGAGATTGAAAAGCTAGGCCAGTTTATTGGTAAAGCAGTCTTACCGGAGATGCGTATGGTTAAAGCCAAAGAAATGCTTCCTGCCGCAGATCCAAGAGAGATGAGGGGGGAAAAGTTAAGAATTATTAAAGAGAAAGCAGGCGCCGATTTATTCTTTAAATTAATGGAGCTGGAGAAAGAATATGACCAAAAAGGCAGTTTGCTTAAGATGATTTAGCTGGCTGAGAATATACTCTTGGTTAAATCCAAGATTAAGCTGATGACAAAATTTAAAAAGAGAATATACTGGGTGAATAAAAATTGAATATCTTAGTGACTATCTGCGCCCGCGGCGGGTCGAAGGGCGTGAAAAACAAAAACATCCGGGAATTAGCAGGCAGGCCACTGATTGCTTATGCCATTGAGATTGCCAAAAAATGGGGCAAGGCAGATCAGATCGTCTGCTCTACCGATTCTCTGGTTATTGCAGAGATAGCTAAAAAGTACGGAGCAGAAGTCCCTTTCTTAAGACCAGCAGAATTAGCTACAGATCATGCCGGGAAATTAGAAGTAATCCGTCATGCTTTAATCGAAAGTGAAAAGATTTATAATACTACTTTTGAGGTTATCTTTGATCTGGATGTCACCAACCCCTTTCGCAGTGTTGATGATCTTAATTGTTGTTTAGATCTGTTTAGAGAGAAAAGTCCAGAGACAATTACTTCCGTGGTTCTTGCCAAAAGAAGCCCTTACTTTAATCTGGTAGAACTGAAAGAAGATGGTTTTGCTCAGCTCTCTAAGACTTTAGGCAAGGAGGTGCTGCGAAGGCAGGATGCACCCCCGGTTTATGAAGAAAATTCGGCGATTAAAGTTTTTTCCCGGGATTTTTTGCTGGATAAAAGCAGAAAAACCAACCTTTCCAGCCAAAAAGCAGCTATTTATGTCATGAAAAAAGATTTTGCCGTGGATATTGATACTGAATTTGATTTTAAATACATTGAACTTTTATTTAAAGAGGGAGTTATGGATTTTGATCAATTCAGGTCTTAGTCGGTAATAATTTAACCAGTAATAATTTAATCGATAATCATTTAATCGGTAATTGGAAAGATCAGGGCGAGGTAAAAAATGGGTTCATTAAACACAAAATTTGATTTAACTGGAAAAGTAGCGATAATCACCGGAGGATCAGGCAATCTGGGTATTGCTCATGCCGAGGCCTTAGCTGAGTTTGGCTGCAATATTATTTTAACTGATATTCTGGTTGAAAAAGCAGAAGAAAAAGCTAAATTTATCGCTGAAAAATATAAAGTTAAAGCCAAAGGGTTGAAGATGGACCTTTTCAGCAAGAGTTCCATCTCCGAGGTCTTCCAGAACATTTTTGATGAATTCGGGCGGATTAATATACTGATTAATAATGCCCAGTTCTCTTGCCAAGGGGACACAGAACCTATAGAAACCTTCGACCAGGAAGTTTGGAATAAAACTATGGAAGTAAATGTTACCGGAACTTTTCTTTGCTGCCAGCAGGCAATAAAGTATATGGCTGAAAGAGGAGTAATCTTAAACATGGGTTCTATTATGGGAGTAATTGCCCCGGACCGGAGGATTTATGATGGTTCTGTTTACGAGGGAAAACAGATGAACAGCCCTCTGGTTTATACCACCAGCAAGGCGGCAATTATTGGCCTGACCAAATATTTGGCTGTTGATTTAGCTAAAAGAAAAATCAGGGTCAATTGCATCTCTCCTGCAGGATTCGAAAGCGGCCAGTCAGAATTATTTAAATCTAAATATCAGGATAAAATCCCCTTAGGCAGGATGGCTGATAAAGAGGAGCTGAAAGGAATAGTCTTGTATCTCTGTTCAGATGCTTCTTCTTTTGTTACCGGCCACAATTTTATTTTAGATGGAGGCATGTCTGTATGGTAAATTCTATGATTGGTTCTAAGGTAGACTCTATGCTAAATCCCCAAAATCTAGGAGACTCTGCTGAGGATAATAAGGTCATTTGGGAGGTCATTTATCAAAAGAGTGATTGGGGCAGGTATCCTTGTGAGGATTTAATTAGGTTTATTGCTAAAAATTATTATACAGTACCAGATAGAAGCAAAATTAAAATATTGGACCTGGGCTGTGGTACTGGGACAAACTTGTGGTATTTAGCTAGGGAAGGTTTTACTATTTTCGGGATAGAAGGTTCTAAGACTGCCGTGGAAAAGTGCAAATCACGGTTGAAAAATGAGTCTTTAAACGGAAGGGTAATCCAAGGCGACTTTACTGATCTTTCCGGATACGAAGATAATTTTTTTGATGCTATCATTGATATCAGTTCAGTTCAGCAAAATTCTTTGGATAAAATTAAAATGGTTATTTCTGAAATTCATTGTAAACTGAAGCCGGGAGGAAAGTTTTTCGGGAAGATGGTGGCTGACAGTCTGCAATTAAAAAAAGGGAATTATGGTTACACTCATTTTTTTACTGAAGAAGAAATTAAATCTTTATTTAATACTTTTTTATCTTTGAAAATCGGGTTTGTTGAGTTAAAACAGGATGATGTTTATAATAAGTCCTGGCTGGTGGAGGCCCAGAAATGATTTTGATTGGGAATAAAAAAATCGCTTTTGGGCAGCCCTGTTTTATCATTGCCGAGGCTGGGGTGAACCATGATGGAGAACTGGAAAAAGCTAAATGGCTGGTGGATCTGGCTAAAGAAGCTGGAGTTGATGCCGTAAAATTTCAGACCTGGAAGACTGAAAACCTAATTTTAAAAGATACAGCCAAGGCAGAATACCAACTGGAACAGACCGGAGAAGGTTCGCAATATGATATGATTAAAGCCCTGGAGCTGAATTATGGGCAGTTTAGAGAATTAAAAGAATATTGTGAACAGAAAGATATCTTATTTTTGTCTACGCCTGATGAAGAAGAAAGTGCAGAATTCTTGTACCAATTGGGAGTACCGGTAATTAAAGTTGGCTCCGGAGAACTGACTAATCTGCTCTATTTGAAACGTTTAGCCCGTTATCACAAGCCAATTATTCTTTCCACCGGGATGGGCACCTCCGAAGAGGTAATCAGGGCCAAAAAAATCATTTTTGGGGAAGGCAACCAAGAGCTGATTCTCCTTCATTGCACTACCGATTATCCTGCTGCTTTAAGTGATGTTAATCTATCAGCGATGGAAACCCTGCAAAAGGAAACCGGATGTTTAATTGGGTATTCTGATCATACTCTCGGAACTGATGTCCCTTTAGTTGCCTTATCTCTTGGTGCAGTTGTTATTGAAAAACATTTTACTTATGGTAAATCTGCAGCTGGTCCGGATCATTCCGCATCTTTATCTCCTGCAGAACTAAAAGAATTAGTCCAAAAAATAAGAGAATATGAGCGACTTTCTCCAGCAGAAAAAGGGAAGTGTATCCAGAAAATCCCAAAGTTAAGCCTTATTCTGGGCTCAAAAGAAAAGAAACCGGTCTTGCGGGAAAGTAAAAACAAGATAGTTGTGCGGAAATCATTCCTTGCCGGAAGATTCATTCCTGCGGGGACAGTCATTACCGAGGATTTACTAGCTCAGAAAAGAGCTGATGGAAAAGGAATCCCTGCAGAAGACTACCAAAAAATAATCGGGAAGAGAACAAGAATATCTCTTCAAAAAGATACAATTTTAGAGGCCCGTTTTTTAGAATGAAAAAGATTGTTTATGTAACTGGTTCACGTGCAGAATTTGGATTAATGCTTCCTACCCTGAAAGCAATCAGCAAAAGCCCGCGATTAAGCCTATTTGTAATTGTGACCGGCATGCACCTCTGGGGAGGGCAAGAAAGTCTTAATTTTATTAAGTCCACTGGATTGAACATTTTTAGGATTATTGAACCAAGACAGAATTTAGGCACCGACGCTTCCAGCCAACTGCTCTATGCAGCCCAGCTGTTGACAGAATTATCTGCTGTTTTTAAAGAGATTAACCCCCAGATGGTTCTGATTGAGGGAGATAGGTTTGAGCAATTAGCTGTGGCCATGGCAGCTGCTTCTTTTAATATTCCTATCGCCCACACTTCCGGAGGTCATGTAACTAAATCTATCGATGATTCTGTGCGCCATTCTATCACTAAATTTGCCAACTTGCATTTCCCTAATTCAGACCAGTGCGCAGGCAGAATTCTTAAAATGGGAGAGGAACCTTGGAGAATTCACTTGGTAGGAACACCCATTTGTAAAGATATTGCCAGCAAGGAGGAAACGGAAAAGAAATTAGGAGTGACTTTGTCTAAAGAGACGGTTTTGGTGTTGCAGCATCCAGTGAGCACTCAAGTTGAAGAAGCAGGAGAACAGATGGAAATAACTTTGAGTACGGTAAGCAATTTAAATTTGAATACGATTGTAATTTATCCTAATGGTGATCCCGGCTCGGATAAGATTATAAGAATAATCCAGAAGTATAAAGAGAGATACAACGAAAAGAACAATTTTAATGTCTTTAAAAATTTAGAGCCAAGTATTTATTTAGGGTTATTAAATAATGTCGGGCTATTGGTTGGAAATTCTAGTTCGGGGATTTGGGAAGCGCCTTTTTTCAAGCTTCCCGCGGTTAATCTGGGTATTAGAGAGAGTGGCAGGGATAGGGCTATAAACATAATTGATGTTGATCACAATCAAGAAGAAATCGAAAAAGCGATCAAAACAGCTTTATCTCTTCAATTTAGAGAAAAGTTAGAGAAGATGAATAATCCATATAAGTCGGAAAATGTGGAACAGAATATTGTTAACGTTTTAGAAAAAATAGAATTAAATGAGAAATTGCTCATTAAAAAAATGACTTACTAAAAATGGTTAAAGAAATCGGCAGCTACTTCAATCTTCCTTTTAATCTTTTTTTTAGTAAAAAGAAAATCTTTTTGTCTAAAGGGTTGTTTTTATCTACAGGAAGGGATTGTTTGGAATATATTATTCAAGATCTTAATTTAAGCTCAAAAGATACAGTCCTTCTGCCGGCATATCTCTGCCCATCGATACTGGCGCCTTTCCAGAAGAGGGGAATTAACCTTATTTTTTATCCGGTTAATTCCACGCTGGAAGTGGATTTGCCGGAATTTAACAGTCTGGTTAAGAATTGTTCATTGGCTTTAATTATTAATTATTTTGGCTTCTCACAACCAAAAAGAGAGGAAATAAGAAAGATCTGCAAGAAGCAAGGGGTTTTTTTAGTGGAGGATGATGTTCAATCTTTTCTAACTAAGAAGTGTTTTGTAGGAGATTATGTTTTTAATAGCCTGAGAAAAGCGCTTCCTCTCCCAGATGGGGCGCAGTTATTTACTTCAGAAAGAATAAACCATAAATCCAATATTATTTTCAATAATTCTTTCTATGGGCAAATTTATGTTGCTACGAATTTTCTTTCCGGGATTTTAAAGAATATTTACTCTTTTAAGTTCTTATGGAGAAAAATGTTTCTATTTTCTGAGAATGTACTTTTAGATAAATATTCTAAGCCGGCACCAGGTTCACTCATTTCCAGTTTTCTCTTAAATCGGATTAATTTTAATCAAATTATTGAACAAAGAAGAAATAATTATTCTTATCTTCTTTCTAAGATTAAAGATCTTTCGAGAATTAAAGCGATATATCCTTCTCTTCCAAACAATGTTTGTCCTTTGGGTCTGCCGATTCTCTCTAATCAGCGGGATAAGCTTAGGTCTTTTTTAATTGAAAACAAGATTTATCCTCCGATCCATTGGCTTTTACCTTCGGAAACAGCTGATTTCAAAGAAGCACAAAAGATTTCTAAAATGACTCTTACTCTTCCGATAGACCAAAGATATTCATTTAAAGATTTAGATAGGATCGTTAGTATACTTTATGAATTTGAGTTAGAAAATAAACCCAGCTTTAATACAGAAAATGAAAGTTAAAATTTTATCCACAAAGGACTACGCAGAATGGATAGAAATTTTAACTAAAGTAGAACACGATATCTATTTTATTCCTGAATATGCCCGCATTTATGAACTAAATTACGGATCAAAAATAGACGAAGCATTTTTCGGAAAATCTTTTTTGTTCTGTTACAAAGAAAATAATAATTTTGTGATTCTTCCATTTACCTTAAGAGAGATTAATACTCTTCTTTTTCTATCCGAAAGTTTATCTGCAGACAAAGAACAAAGATATTATGATCTTATTTCACCTTATGGGTATAATGGCCCGGCAATAAAATGCGATAATCATTCAGAAGTAAACCAATTGGTCAATAACTTTTTATCTGAATTTAATCAGTATTGTCTGGATAATAATATTGTTACCAGCTTTATTCGCTTTCACCCTTTATTAAACAACCAACAATATTTTCTTACTCAGCTGAATACTACCGAGAGGAATAAGACCGTTTATGTAGATTTGACCAAAACACAAGATCAGCTTTTTAATGAACTCAATAAAAAAACTCGAAATCTAATCAGAAAAGCTAAGAAAAATGGAGTATCTATCAGTATTTCTACTGATGAGCAAGATCTTAAGCAATTTACTAAATTATATCTAGAAACTATGCATCGGAACAAAGCTCAGGAAAAATATTTTTTCCCTTATGGCTATTATAAAAATACTTTTAAATTTTTATCTTCTCATGCCGTTTTGTTTATAGCAAAGCATCAAGGTAAGATTATTTCTGCTTCAGTCTTTTTAGGTTATAATCAATTTTTCCATTACCATTTTTCTGGTTCAGACTTTAACTCTCTTTCTTTAGCCCCTAATAATCTCCTCATTTGGGAAGCTATCCTTTGGAGTAAAAAAAACGGATATAAATGGTTACACTTAGGGGGGGGATTAAGAGAGAATGATTCTCTCTTTCATTTTAAATCAGGTTTTTCATCTTGTTTCAATAAATTTTATACTGCAAATATAATCCACAACCTTTATAATTATGAGATGTTGAATTCTCTTAAAGCAGAATTTGAAGCCAAAAGAGGGAAAAAGAG
The DNA here is from genome assembly GCA_035290865.1 of Candidatus Nanoarchaeia archaeon. GTDB lineage: Archaea > Nanobdellota > Nanobdellia > Woesearchaeales > GW2011-AR9 > DATDTM01. The sequence goes on along the minus strand of DATDTM010000018.1, from coordinate 1,103 downwards.
TACTTTTTCCGATTTTTTTCCAAAATATCGCGAAATACTTTAAAACCGGAATGGAAAATGGAATGGAAAATACCTTTATTTAGCACCTATTTTGATCAGGACGACCTTGATGCAGTCAACAAAGTGATCAAAAGAGGAACCTATTGGGCTACCGGCCCAGAGATAGAACAGCTGGAAAAAAAGACTGCCGAGTATATTGGTACGAAACATGCTTTAAGCTTTAATTCTGGCACTTCAGCTTTGCATTGTCTTTTATTAGCCTACAACCTAAAAGGAAGCGAAGTGATTGTTCCTTCTTTCTCTTTTATCGCTACTGCTAATGCCGTGGTCTTGGCCGGGGCAACTCCAATTTTTGCTGAATCTGAAGAGGAGACTTTTGGCCTCGATTTTGAGGATGTTAAAAAGAGAATAACTCCAAAGACTAAAGCGATTATTCCTCTACATTACGGCGGTTGCGTTTCCCGGGATATAAAAAAGATCCAAGAGCTCTGCTTTCAGAATAATCTGCTTTTATTAGATGATGCTGCTGAATCATTAGGAGCAGGCATAAATGGTGAAAAGGTGGGCTCTTTCAGTGATGCGTCCATGTTTAGTTTGTGCCAGAACAAGATTATTTCTGCAGGAGAGGGTGGTTTAGTAGTTACTAGTAATACTAAAGTGTATGAAAAGATGAAATTGTTGCGTTCTCATGGGCGGTTTGAAAAAGAGAATACCGATTATTTTTCTTCCATTGATGAACCGGATTATCTGGAATTGGGGTATAATTTTCGTCTGCCTACTATGTCTGCTGCTCTAGCTTTGTCTCAGTTGAATAAGATTAAAACTTTGATAGAATTGAGGCAGAAAAATGCAGCTTACTTTAACCAGTCTTTTAAAGATATTCCAGAGATAACCCGCCCGCTTCCGCCTTCCGGTTTTGACCATTTTTATCAGATGTACACCATTATTCTTCCTGATGAGACTATACGCAACCAACTCCAGCAATTTTTAATTACTAAAGGAATTCAGACCAGACCTTATTTCCATCCCATTCATCTCAAAACTTTTTACTCCCGAAATTATGGATATTCAGAAGGAAATTATCCCCGAACAGAGCAATTAGC
>DATDTM010000017.1:0-40166 GCA_035290865.1 Candidatus Nanoarchaeia archaeon | reverse complement strand
TTTGCTCAGTCGGTATTATTTAGTTTCGATAATGCTAGCGGAACGAATTTTAATATTACTGCTGTAAATGGCTCTGGAAGATGGGCAGTACAATATAATGTCTCTTCGCTGGCAGAAGGTACACATATAGTAACGGTTATCGTTAATGATTCAATGGGAAATTGGAATAATACTCAGCAAATTAGTTTTACTGTAGATTATACGACCCCAGTAATTACAGTCAGTTGCGGTGATGGCTCTTTTACTGCCGGTGAAACTGTAACTTGTAGCTGTAGTGCTACGGAAGGTAATTACATTGCTAGCGGTCCATATTTTTCAGGAACTACCTCTAGTTCCGAATCGACTACCGCTTCTGGTTCGGGATCTTTTACCTCTTCCATCTGCAGCGCTACTGATTCTGCTGGAAACGTTGGAACTGGAACTGGCAGCTGGTCTGTAGCTGCAGCGAGTACCGGGGGGGGAGGCGGCGGAGGTTCTGGCGGAGGTGTCAGCGCAGGAGTTAGCGGACAGTTCGCCAAAGAAGTCTGGACTTCAATCAAAACTGGAGAAACTGCTACGATAGAAGTTACTAATGGAGCTATTGGAGTGACTGAAGTTAATTTTGATGTCACTGAAACTGTAGCTGGAGCTTGGATAAAAGTAGAAAAGAAAGAAAGTTTACCTAGCGAGGTGCAGAGCTTTAACGGTAAAGTCTACAAGAATATTGAGATTACTCAAAGCAAAGTGGAAACTGCTCTTAGCGGTACCGCTACTATTAATTTTAAAGTAAATAAAGCTTGGCTGGGCGAGCAAGGTTTAGGCAAGACTGACGTAGCTATGCATAGGTATGCTGAGGGTAAATGGAATGAGCTGAAAACTACGGTTGGCGAAGATGATGGAACTTATCAGCATTATTCCGCAGAAACTCCAGGATTCAGTTATTTTGTGATCGGCCAGAAAAAAGTAGTTCCTACAATGAAAAAATTAATTGCGACAACAACAGAAACTGAAGAAGGAACTAATTTAGTTTTGGAACCAGCGGAAATAATTCCGGAAACGGCTGCGGAGACAGAAACTGCAGGAAAAATATTGCAGTGGGATATCTCTCGAAGAGCTATGATTCAAATAGGGATAGCGCTGATAATATTAATTATTTTAATTGGGATTACTTCTCTGATTTTGGGAAGATTTCAACTGAAATCCAAAAAAAAGAAATGAACTTTAAAAATAATTTTTTTTAATCGACGGTTAAACATCGATAGATTTATATAAGTTTTAATGATTCTGATTAATTAATAATTATTAAATTAAAGAGGGATGATAATTGAGGAATAGATTTGTTTTATTAAGTTTAGTTTTCTTAGTTTTAGTTATTATCTATTCTAATGAAATTCTGGCTGCGCCTCCAATTATATCAACGGCAGGAATAGGTCCAGGAACACCGACTACTTTAAAAGCCGGACAAATAGCATCTATTGATGTTGGTTTTAACCAAAATGTTAATGTGGTGGGTGGACCACCTAAATTAGAGCTTATTGTTGCTCCCAATATTCGGGCAAACGCAACCTATTCTCAAGGGAGCGGCACTCAATTTTTAAGATTTACTTATACTGTACAGAATGGTAATAATGGTCAGATTAATACCAGTAATAGTGTCATTCCTGGTAATCCCAACCCTTTACAGTTGAATGGGGGAACGATACAAAATGCAGGTTTTGAAAATGCTAATTTACTTTTACCTATGCCTCCAAACGATTTAAGTTCAGCAATTCCTAAGTTGATTTTTGATACTAATGCTCCGACTATCAACCAAGTTCTACCCTCTCCCGGCCCAACTACTTTCAAAAGCGGGCAGATTGCTTCTATTTCTGTGGCCTTTTCTGAAATAGTTCAGATCAATGGCACCCCAAAATTAGAACTAGTGGTTGCTGCTAATACTCGTGCCAATGCAACCTATTCTCATGGCAATAATTCTAATATTCTTATTTTTAATTATACCGTCCAAGCAGGAAATAATGCTAATCCGGTTAATACCAGCAATCCAGATAATCCTAACCCTCTGCAATTGAATAATGGTGCTATCAATGATGCTGCCGGTAATGGAGCTAATTTACTTCTCCCTACTCCACCGAATGATCTTAGGTCAGCTAATCCGGCGCTGGTTTTTGATACTCTTATTCCGGTTGTAATAAGTGTTGCTAATGGTTTGGGGAAGCCCACTCTATATAAAATTGGTCAGGTGGCTTCTTTAGAGATTACTTTTTCTGAAAATGTGGTGGTTACTGGTGTTCCGCTTTTAGAAATTACCAGAGGTAATGGTCTGCGGGTAAATGCAACTTATTCCCATAATAGAACAAACGAGATCTTAGTTTTTAATTATACCGTTCAAACCGGGGATAGTGCTAATCCAGTTAATACCAGTAATCCAACTAATCCCAATCCTTTGCAGTTAAATGGCGGAACTATAATTGATGTTGCAACTAATGCCGTTAATTTAGCTTTGCCTGGACCGCCTAATGATCTTTTTTCTGCAAATGTTATTTTTGATGGTGTTGTTCCTACTATAACCAATGTTGATATTAATGATGGTGTTCCCATAACTTTAAAAAGCGGTCAGGTAGCTTCTTTTAAGGTTAGTTTTAATGAAAATGTTTTGGTTACTGGTGTTCCGCTTTTAGAAATTACCAGAGGTAATGGTCTTCGAGCCAACGCTACTTATTCTCATGGGAATGCCACTACTTCTCTTTTTTTTAATTATACAGTTCAGGCAGGTGATAATGCTCTTCCGGTAAATACAAGTAATCCAACTAATCCTAATCCTTTGCAGTTGAATGGCGGAACTATAATTGATGTTGCAACTAATGCCGCTAATTTAGCTTTATCTGGTCCCCCTAACGATCTTTTCTCTAAAAATATTGGTTTTGATACTACTGGTCCGGCTGTAATTAATGTAAATGCTGCACCGGGAACTCTTCCAGCTTCTAATGTTGGAAAATTGATTAATATAAGTGTTACTTTCTCGGAAAATGTTTGGGTAAACGGCACGCCCAAATTAGAATTACAATTTAATTCTGGTGTGCTTAAAAATGCTTCTTATTCTAGTGGGAATAATTCTAATATTTTTTATTTCACCTATGTAGTCGAACCGGGTATAGGTACTCCGCAATTAAATTATAGTAATCGTAATACGGGATTATACCTTAATAATGGGGTTATGACTGATCCAATATTAAATAATGCTAATTTATTACTACCTGGAAAACCAAACGATCTAACTCAAGGTAATTTGATCGTCGATACCCAGGGTCCGTTATCAGTAATTAATTCTGTGAATGGTCTTACTACTTCTGGAGCAAGCAGTGCCAGCCGAATCTTAATCCTTAATTTTACAGCCAATGACGGGAATATTCTCTTCTGGAATTTAACTTTATACAATTCAAATGGAATCTTGTTAAAGAACTGGACTGCGACAACCGTAAATGTTTCATCAAAAGTAAGTGATTATACTGTGCCTACAGATGGAACTTATATGATTAATTTGACTACTTATGATACGGCAACTAATTTTAATCGGGCTTCTTTTTCCATTAGGATTAATACTGCTAGTACCATCACCTGGAGCAATTTTAAAGTCTTTGACGGAAGAACTGCCCCATATGCTACTAATGGGCCGGGCTGTAAGATGTCTTCCAGCAGTGAACAGCTTTCTATCGGACAAAATTGTCCTGGAGGTAATGCTGCTTATGATCTAAGTTCAGTTTTCGTGGATTTAGATAATAGTTATGTTGCCTGGCAAATTTATGCTCCTAACTTAAGTAATTCCGGCTGGTGCGGAGGGTCGAAAGCGCTTAGAACAGGGGTAAATGGTTTAGGAGTTACCGTAGAATTAAATGCCGATAGCAATTCCAGTACTGGATGTAGACAGGGAACAGACATGTGCTATCCCGGAGCAGATTATCGTTTATATCTTTATGCAGATAATACCACCTTATTTGAAATATATAATCGTTCTTTATCTCGATGCGGATTATTTAGCGGAGGCTGTTTCCAGAATGATACTACCAATTCATTATATAATCTTCCTTATCAGGTTAATTGCACTTCCAGCCCCAATAAAATCCAATTGGCAGTGAACCGTTCTGCTATTACTAGTCTGGTAGGAATGACCTTCCAGACTAATAGTTTAGGTGGTGGTATAACCGGCCCTGTTGATGTTTTGGGTGGATATTCTGATGCCGGGGGTTTTATAGATAATGTCATGCTCTATGGAGCAAAAGATTATATGTTTGAATCTCAGCATCCTTGTAGGAGCTATAATAGTCAGAATTCCTCAAATTGTACCACTAATATTGCCGCTATTACCGGAGCTTCTAGCTGTCAGTGGAACAGCTTTGAGAGAACCTGTAATCCTTTATTAACTGGGGGAAATATTAATTGCTCAGATTTCTGCGGTTCTTGTATGGGTACCTCTAATTGTACTGCCGGTGGAAAAGGCAAATGTCAGGTGGTTACTGCTCCCAGCATAATTCCACCTGGGGCAAATATCTGGACTGATAGTGGAAATAAGATGTGTGTAGAAGATCCATCTAAGTATGTGATAGGAGGAGGCAGCTGTGATAGTAATTGTAATTATTGCTATTCATCTTTAACCTGTAATAATTCTGCTTATCCTAATCCTTCCGGAACAGGGATGGGATGTACTTGGATTACAGATACACAGATTGGAAGGTCCTGGTGCGATCTAGCTACCGCTAGTTATGATTTCGGCTGTTCTGCAACTAATTTAGAACGTTGTTTCAATCAGACTAGTTGTACTGATGCTGCTGGAACTTGGAATAGTCCATTACGTTATTGTTCTACTGCCGGTGCAGAAATATGTTTTGATGGAGTGGATAATGATGCGGATGCCTTAATCGATTGTATGGATACAGATTGTTCTAAAGACCAGACCTGCGGAGGAGATATTAATGTCCTGAGCGGAGGATTTGGTACCTTAAATGCTTTTGAGGCCATGAAAATGTCTATGTTCCAGAGCATGGATCAATCTCCACCAGTAGATTTATTCTCAGAACCTAATGAAGGGTTAAGATTAGATATAGATGCCCAGGGTTTCAGTATCAAAGATATGGGTACTGCTCTAGGTCTCGGAATAAGAGTGGCGAATATGGATTATTCTATCTTATGTACCAGTAGTGCAAATACTAGTTTATATCATTATTTAATAGATGTAGATGTTAATACTTCTAATGGTTGTACTGCTAATATCAGCGGAGTAAATTATACTGGTTTTGAATATAAATTTGAATATTTACTTCAAAATAATGGCACTGGCGGACCTTTAGAAGTTAGAAGAGGGTACCGCTGCGTGAACGGGGAGTTTGGCCTTTATCCGGCAAGATTGTCTGGTTCACCGGAGATGGCAGTTTTCGGCAACCAAAAAGTTTCCTGCACTGCAGATGCTGCGATTCTAGCTGTAGATAAAAGAGATATCGGCAACCCTCAGAATGGATTACGTTTTATGGCTGCTAGTTCAGATAACCAAACTAATTTAAGCATGGCTAATGATACTTTGCTAGGACGAAGTAATGCCGGAATTTATTATACCATGGGCACTGCTGATTTCAAGCCTAAAAATTGTTTTGATAATCCCATGTCCTGCGGAACTGCTTTTGGTATTGTGGGCGGGGGAAAATTCATGCCCTTTGAAGATTGTTTCCCTAGCAGCGGTGATGAGGATCTAGATGGTTTATCCAACTGCGCAGATTCTGATTGCCAGATGGCCTTATGGTGCAGTAATAGTACAGATTATACCACTAATGATCGTACTGCACCTTCGATAACTAGCTCAAATGCGGAAACTTTTAATAATTTCGTCTTTCTACATTGGGTCAGTAACGAGCCCACTAATGCTACCATAACCTTCCATAATTCTTGCACCAATAGCAGTGCCATGAATACCTTTAATGATCTAGGCAGTCCTCGTTTCACTTTTGATGATTATCGCCCTTGGCATGATCTGGGAATAAAACATGGAGATAGAGATAAAGATAATACTGCAATTAGCTTAGTAGCTAATACTTTATATAATTATAAAATAAAAATATGTGATCGAGCAGATAATTGCGCTACCAGTGGATGCTTAAACTTTACTACTGCAGCTGCTGCTTCCAATGTACAATACCAGTTTGAGTTTGTTGCTCCTGCAAATCCTTTAGTTACCGGTACTACCTTTAGAATCTGGAACGGTACAGATTATATTTCTGTAGCAGCAGGAGTTAATCAAAGTACGAGCTATCTGCAAAATGCGACCTTGCGTTTTAATAATCCTACCTCTAATTGGGATATTCAGATAGAAGGAGTTAATTTAGCTAAAACAGTTAACTTTAATTTGTCTTCAGCGTTTAATGTTACTTCTAGCGGCGGGAAAACTTATGTAGGTTTGAATACCCAAAAATGGCAGGAGATATCTCAAACTGTGGGTGCGGGTACAGTACTTATTACATTGCCAATCGGTTCTAATACCTTAATTAAATGCAGTGAAACTGACTTAACTGAATGCAGTGATGTAACTTCACAGGCTACTTTAGTTTCTGGAGGTACAGGTTCGAGTTCTACTACCTGGCGCATACCTTCTTCAATGGGATTCTCAACTTATACTGGTGCAAGCACTGCTGGAGGAACTACTGGGGGTACTACTGGCGGATCAACTTCTGGAGGTAGTAGTGGTGGTGCAGGAGGTTTAGGTTCAGATGCTGGAGTGCAGGTGGGAGTAGAAGGACAGTTTGTGAAGAAAAGTTGGGAATCGATTAATGCCGGCGAAAAAGCAACCATTTCCATCCCGAATAGTGAGATTGGCTTAACGGAAATAAGTTTATCTGTTGATAAAACCATAGAGGGAGTTTGGATCAAAGTAGCGAAAATAGATAGTTTGCCGGAAGGATTATTCTCATTCCCTTACGAGATTTACGAGTATGTGGAAATTACTGCTAGCAGTAATCTGGCTGAGGGATTGGCTGAGGAAAACAAGATCAGTTTCAAAGTTAAAAAAGATTGGTTGAGTGAGCAGAAATTAATTGCTGAAGAGGTTTCATTGTATCGTTATTCAGAGAATACCTGGAAAGAATTAAAGACCAGTTTAGGAGAAGATGACGGAACTTATATCCATTACACTGCGGAAACTCCGGGATTCAGTTATTTTATTATCGGACAGAAAATTATCGGAGCTAAACTTGGCGGAGAGAGCGAGACTTTAGCCAAAGCACTTTCTCCTTCTGGAGAAGAATTAGGTGCAGAAAGTGGAATTCAAATTAATTGGAGACAATTTATCACGGAAAATAAAAGCAGATTGTTCTGGATAGGAGTAGTTATAATTATATTAATCGCGATAGTGGTTGATTTATTCTTTATCTTCAGGAAAAAGAAATGATCTGTAGCTGAAAAAGGTAAAAAGTAAGTCAAATTTAGGAGTAATTATTTTCTTTCTTATTCTATTTTCTTCTCTTCCACAATAACCTTTATAAAATCTGACTTCCCTCTACTAAATTATGGCTAAATCTGTGAATAAATCTGTAAATCAAGCTAAACCGGCAGAACATTATCTCTCAATACAAGAAGCTATCAATAAAGAAAAAGGTAAAGTATCTATCCATGGCTGGATTCATCGAGAGAGAGGTTCAAATAAATTAAAGTTTGTAGTATTAAGAGATTCTAATAATTTGATCCAATGTGTTTTTGATCGGGAAAAGTTCGAGAAGTCTTGGGATGAGATCGATCATCTGCAGATGGAAGCTTCTTTGAAATTAACCGGAGAGATCAAGAAAGAGCCTAGAGCTCCAACCGGATATGAACTGCAGGTGGAAGAATATGAATTAGTGGGAAAAAGCGAAAATTTTCCTATTGCTAAAGATCAATCTATAGAATTTCTTGCGGATAACCGTCATCTATGGTTGAGAAGCAGGAAAATGACGGCTATGCTGAAGATAAGAAGTACAGTTTTTCAGGCTATTGACGAATTCTTTAAAAGTGAAGGTTTTTATGAATATCATTCACCTGTCTTTCAAGCGGTACAATGTGAAGGTGGATCCGATTTATTTAAAGTAGATTATTTCGGGCAGAAAGGGGTCTTTTTAGCTCAGAGCTGGCAATTGTATGCAGAACCAGCTATTTTTGCACTAGAAAAGATTTATACTATTGCTCCTAGTTTCAGAGCAGAAAAAAGCAAGACTTCCCGCCACCTGACAGAATATTGGCATGCGGAGATGGAGATGGCCTGGAGCACTTTTAAAGATATTCAAGATTATGGAGAAAAACTGATCAAGTATGTGGTTAAAAAAGTTTTAGATCAACATAGAGCAGATTTAGAGATTATGGGCCGAGATCCTAAAAAATTAGAGCCTACGCTAAAGAAACCGTTTGTGCGCATGACCTATACTGAAGCTTTAAAGATTCTGAAAGAGAAATGCAATATGAATATAGAATGGGGTAAAGATTTGCGTACGATCGAAGAAGAGAAATTAAGCACTCTTTATGATGTACCCATAATCTGTACTAATTATCCTAAAAAAGTAAAAGCGTTTTACATGATTGAAGATGCTGAAGATCCGAAAACTGTGCAGGGTTGTGATTTTCTTGCACCGGAAGGGCACGGAGAGATTATCGGCGGATCGCAGAGAGAGCATGATATTGAAAAAATAAAAAGACGGCTGATCGAGCAGGGAGAAAAGCCGGAAGAGTATGAATTCTATCTGGATACACGAAGATATGGTTCGGTTCCGCACGGCGGGTTCGGGATGGGTGTAGAAAGATTGATTAGATGGATCTGCGGATTGGATTCGATCAAAGATGCGATCGCTTTCCCTAGGACAATTGAAAGGTATAAGCCGTAAGAAAATATTGTTTATTTATCTTGTTTTTTTGTCTTTAATTAGGGATTAATTTTTAGTTTTTTAAAGAAAAATAGGGAAAGTTTTTTAAAAGAAATGTTCTATTTTTGTATTTAAAATAAAGTCTAATTTTAGGGGGATATTAAACATGACAAATTTAGAACAAACAGTTGAAACATCATTTTTGAATAAAGTTAGAAACGGTTTAAATCGAGTTAAACTATCTACTTTTAATAAAATTGCAGTTTATTCTTTGGCTGGAATTTTAGGTGCTGGATTGGGCTCTGGCTGCGAAGGAGATACAGTTTATCAACCGCCAGCAAATTCTTCTAACAATGACAATTCTCATAATTACTAACCTCCACAAAATGCACAATATACCTGTAATACTTTTTGTCAGTTTTTTGGGGCTAAATGTTCTCTTCCAGGAGATGTAGAATCAAATACGCAAGGATGTATCCAAGAATGTGTGAAAGAATCAGCAACTTATACTCCCGCTGCTTGTTTCTCCTGTGTGGATGCAGGCAATAATTATAGTGATGATTCTGTTTGGGTAAAAGATGAGTTAGGTGGAGATAGATTGGTAAAACCTTCTTGTGAAGCCATTCATGACTGTATGGAACTAAACTGTGGAGATTTTACTTAATTTCTAATTTTTTTTCTTCGTTATAAGGGAAGTATATCATAGCTGGTAAAACTTCAAAAGGTGCAGGGGGATATGATGGCTGGGTTTTGAAATTGGACGAAATCGGGAATGTGATGTGTGAGTAACTTTTAGCTGAGATTTTGACTCAAAAAATGAAAGATTTATAGTTAACCGGACCATCAAAAAATCAACAATTAGTAGTTAACTTTTATCGTCGTGTAATCAGAATTGTCTGTTCTAAAGCTAAAAAATATTTAAAAGTAAGTAGACTAACCATCAGAGTAGGAAAATGGGAAATTCAGCAGGGAAAGATAAGAAGAGGGTTTTAAAATGCAATTGCCTTTCCCAGAACCATAGAAAGGTATAAGCCGTAAAACTAAATTTTAATAGTTCTAGGTTAAAGATTTTTATAGTTGTATTATTTTTGAAGGTAGTAATGGTCTTAAACTTTGAGTATTCATTAACCCAGGCTTTACAAAACATTCAAGCGCAAGGCTATCAAGAGATGATCGTACACGAGAAAGAGGTAGCTAGAGATATTTATTCTTCCTGCGAGATTGTGGAAAGGTATGGGATAGCAAAACATCAATTGGTGGAATTGATTAATCAAAGATACAATACTACTTTTGACCAGATGAATTGGATCAACCAAAATACAGATGATGAAGTGGCTTATTTCCTCAATGAGGCAGGCTCGAATGTGTTAAGCTATTCTGAATTCAAAGCTCCATTTAAGTTCCATCTCTGGTTTGGACTGAAAGGATTTATTATCGGGATGGAACAGAAAGGGAAAGGGTTTAAGGCCCAGGAGATTCATCAGCAAAAATTAAAAGAAAATCAGGGAGCAGCTTTTGATTTCTTTCGAAGTTGCAAGAATAAAGTATTTTTTGATGATCCTAACCAGGTAAAAACTGTTTTTTTTGAGTTTAGGTTTAACCTTTAAATTTCACTAAATCGTTCAAGGGATCATATCCTCTTGCCCGGAATGTATTTACATCAGTAGTAAAACATTGATCATAACCGCGAGCCATAACTCTTTTCCATAACAGATTTTCCATCTCGGTATGGTTTAATTCTCGTCTGGAAGCTTTTCCGGTAGTCGGGTTATAAGTTACCATTACGGTTTGATTTCTTAATTTCTCTACGAAATCCATCATCTCTGCTGTGGGCAAGACAAAGGGCAAGAAAGGGATAGTCTCTTTGTTGTCTTTTTCGTAAATGCTTCTCAAAGTATGCAAAGCAGCAATCTCATGAGGGCAAAAGAAATCTTCATCCTGTCCAGAATCTATTGCTGATCTTCTTCGATCACTACGGTAAGTCTTATCTTCACAAACGCATTTTCCGCGTAATTCCCAGACCTGGCTGTAGGCCGCAGGGTTGCCCGGCTCAAGCAAGGGTATTCCGGTGATTTTTACATTATAACCTATTTCTGGACGGGAGCGGGAAGGTACGTGCATCAATCTTCCTCCATGATAAGCGAAAGGCCTAGAAACAGTTTCAATTAAATCACTGAAATTTACGTCTAGCTGAGCGACGTATTGTCCTAAGGGCTGGCCTTCTCTTCTTTTCCGCTGAAGATGTTTTTCATATTTTCTGATCTTGTCTTTCCTTCGTTCGCTTTGTTCAGGAGATAAATTTTCTTTATAACTGCTTTCGGCACTTTTACCTAGACGTAAATCTTTTCTCATGGTGGGAATGACCAGGCGGTAAGCGGTCAGATTTTGGAAGGCTCTTAATTCTGCTCCCTGAATCGCTCGATATAAAGAAACGATTCTGCGGTGATTATCTTTACCAAACCAGGAATAGGCTGCGAAAGTGTGTTCTGCAAGTTCATTGCGGTGCTGGTGCAGATGATCAAAGGCAGCGCGGAGAACTTTTTCCGGAGACCATTCTTCCTGCTCTTTTCTGCGTGCAGAAAGTCTTCCTGCGGGAACAATCTCTCCTAAAATGGCCCGCTTAACTTCTATATCATCAAGCCGGACTAATGTATCTAAATCATAGACTAAGCGCTGTCTGCTCTCTCCGGCAGGAATACGATAGGATTGAGGGAGTACTAAGAGCTGATCTGGCTGGAGAGTTTCTATCTTCCCAACTAAGCTTAAGGAATTGGGGGTGTACTCTTTTCCATCTAGAAGCGGTTCCAGCTCTCCTTCTTCTGTTCCTATTACTCTCTTTTCAGCAGCTAAAGAGTTAATATCTTTGGCGGAAATATTTCCATCTTTAAGGATAACTCTTCTAAGAATTTCAGCTATAGTCGGCTCATCAAAATAATCTGCTCTGGGCTTGGAAAGGTCAAGGAACATGTTAATTTTCTTAGTCGGGGGTGATTTTAAATAGTTTGTGAAAGTACTAAAAGGGTAAGAAAGAAGCCTTAGGTGAGAGAACGTAGTTATGTTCTAGACGTTGAGAAATTATGTTACCTCCCACTTATAATTAGTATAATTAATCAAATGCGCTTTAAATCTATTCCGATCATAAGAGAAAATATTTATTGCACAATGGTCCTGTTTGCAGAGGTTCGGAATACAGGTCCAATCAGTTCCAAGCATATAGCCCATCATTGCTTTTATACTTCCACCATGAGCAATGTAGGCTATATCTTGCTGGAGATCATTTTCTAAGATTGTTTTTCTAAACGTAATTTGAACTCGGGTAATAAAGTCAGAGAGAAGTTCTCCATCCGGGAACCTAAAGTTTTCACCCTCATTTCTCCATCTTTCTCTGAGGTCAGGAATCTCTTCAAAGACACTCTTCCATCTTTTCATCTCGCAACTTCCATAATCTCTTTCGTTAAACTCTGGAACGAGTACTATTTTTGCATTTTCTTGAAACTTATTTATAGTCTCGGCGGTTTGTCGAGAGCGGGATAGTGAAGCAGAGTAAATTGAGGTGAAAGTGTATTGGGCAAGATATTTAGCTAAAGTTTCTGCTTGTTGTAGCCCGGTCTCATTAAGTGGTTCGTCAGTTCTTCCCAGTAGTCTTCTGTCTAGGTTAGCTTTAGTTTCTCCGTGCCTACAGATGATGATTCTCATTTTGCTGCTATCACTTTCTTAGTCTCTTCGGTTATTCTTACTTCATACAATCTCGTAAAATCCAAAGCGTGAGCAGAATAGGCTTCCAGGACAGTAACAAATCCTTTAAGAGTGTTTTCAGTAATAGTTTTATACCCGGTTCTGAAATTATTTATTATTCTCTCAAATAAGGCCAGCCTATAATCAATCCCGAATTCACTATCACTCAGAAAATGACGTAGTTTCTTAATGCATCTATTTTTGTAAGCTTGTGGTGTGAGTATTCCTTGGTCGTATACTTTTTGCATCTCTGTGGTTCTTATTTGTACCTGAGAATAATGGTCTTGATGCATAAAATTAACATCTAGAGAGCGATATTCCGATGGCGGGCAATCCAGAGAATCATAAAGTCGAATGCTTGGTTTTAATCCACTTTCGGTAAGTTCAGATAAAAGTTTGTAGCAATCTGTAACACTATCCACTATTACTATAAACCCAACAATATCATTAATCTGATTAAGATCGCTTTTCCTACAATAAATCATCTTAAAGATGGTACTATCTATGCTTTTTATTCTGGTCCTAGTTTCTTTAATTCTGGAGGGGAAAGATAAAATATTAGAGAGGCTTTCCTGAGATATTCTCGCTTCTTTTTCTACCGGCTTAAATTGAGTGTCTAACTTAAGTATAGAAATAATGTGACCTAAGTCTTTCAGAGAAGAGAGGTTCCATAATATTCTCCTAATTTCTTCTTCGACTTTGGGATCAAGTACCATCTTCTGAAAACCTTTTCTCTTCGGTGGGGTCTTCCCACTCGTCTCCTAATCTAATGAGATAGGCAGTATTTTCTTGGTGGATAGGACTTTCTGAAAGTTTTACTTCATGGGCTTTTACTGAAAGTTTGTCGCCTTCTCTTAAAAGCAATTTATGGCCCATCTGATAAGAGATCAGCAATCTGCCGCTTTTTAACTTATAAACAGAAGGGGTAAAAGCACTATCATATTCATCTGAGATAACATCCTCAACTTTCAGTGGTCCATCCATATATTCAGGGAAGGTGGAAAAAGGCAATTCTTCACTATCTTTATACAAAGGGAAGAAATCAATGAGAAGACCATTCATTCTCATCATCTTCTGGTGAACACGATGGTAACGAATCTCTTGGTATTCCGATTCTTGTAAGATAGTTTTTAGATTCTTGACCAGATTCATTACATCTTTTCGTCCGTAAACTGCCAAGTCAATATCAAACCCATTTCTTCCAGTGAGAAGGATGCTTCCAGTCTGGGCAGTGTTGTTTATATCAATACCTAAGAGCGTACATGATTTCTCTAAAACTGAATTAGTTAAACGATCAGCTAACTGTCGAGGTGGGAATCTTCTTTTTACTGCTTCTTCCGGAATTGCTATCACTTTACCGAAGAAATTATCTTCATAAAAATAATGACTAAATTTACTAAGATAATGGAAATAAGCTTGATGCGAATGCCAATGCCAAAGAGTAGACATCTTAGCATATTTTCTTTCACCAATTAGTTTAGTTTTTATTACCGGCTCAGCGAGGTGCCTGTCCTCTAAAGGGATATATACCATCAAGCCAATTAATATCCCTGGCTTTTGCAGATTGCCAATAGTAGTGAAATAACCTCCATCAACGGTCTCTAATATCAATTGGTCAAGTGTCATAGGCTGTTATAACAAAGTCCTAAGATTCTCTGGCTGGAAGCGTAATTCTGTTTTGAAGCGGTGGAGTAGATATTCTTTTGTTTCCTCCGTTGACCCAGTAGGGCAGTCTTCTTTTTTCACAGAATCTACTCTTCTTACCGGGGTTGAAAAACCAAAATTAGGGGCTGACCCATCAGACTTTAGACGAGATTCTGGAGGGGTTACCTGAAAATAAATGATTTTATTTCCTTCTACCACTTCAGGAACAACCCGACTTAATGTTTTCGGGCCAAAGCCTCCGAAGTAAAGATGATATTCTTCTTTATCTAATGGACCTGGCGGTAAACTACCGATGATTGCTGTACCGGGCATGATTTCTGATGAGAAACTATTTCTTCTGAAAAGGAATAAAGCCTCCCCCATTTCTGTGTACAAATTAAGACTAGAAGAAAAATATACGGGGAATATGCTCGGATCTAACTGCTGGGTATATCTCTCCCGCAAATCTAAGAAACTTCTACAGATATCAGTTAGGGTCTTAGGTAGATCTCCGTAAACTTGAGCTGTTTCTTTCTCTTTCTCATTAAATCCCTCCCCTGAAATTCCACCGGGAGATTCTACCATTTTTTCTAGTTCTTCTCTGGTCAGAATCCGGGACCTTTTACCACTGTTTCGGGTGTAAAAGTTCCCCTCAGAATTTGTTAAAAGAAGGTTAGGTCCAAAAAGACTTACTGCTCTCTTCAAATGTAGTACTAAATTATCTTCTGGATTAAATATGTTGTTATGTACTATCTCCACTTCGTATACATTTCCTGCTTCGTAATAATAAGCACTATCTCCTGATTTTAAATCTTTAGCGGTTTCCATTTTTTATCCCCCATCAAGTATTTGAGAACATCTCTTATCCCACCGCCACCTTATGGGTTTAGTTTGGCTACAGAAATATATTCTTTCCCTAATTATAATTACTAATTGTAAATAGGTAAATACTATAAGAAAATGTATTTACTTTCGAAAAGTTTATATATTCTTACTCTTTTTAAGATTAGATGAAGCGTAAGATCAATCGGGTCGGATATAGTACCCTTACCGTTAGCCTACCTAGCAAATGGGCTAAACAATATGGTCTAAAACCGGGAGATGAGGTTGAAATTAGTGAAGATGGCCGTACCTTGCGGATAGAGGCTAAAAAAGGGTCAAATAAAAGGCAAGCTGTTTTTGATGTTTCTGGACTTTCACCGAGATTAATTGATAGGTTAGTAATCTGGTCATACATCAAAGGTTATGATGAGGTTAAGATTAAATTTTCTACTCCAGAGACGATGAGCATCATCAGCAATAAGGTTCAGGAGCTGTTTGGGTTTGAGGTTACAGAAAGAAAATCTAATCAATGCACCCTACAAATGATTACTGAACAATTTGAATTTGATTTTGAGGCTGCGTTTAGAAAAGCTTTTCTGTTGGTCTCAGGAATGGGCGAAGATTGCCTTTCCTTCTATAAAGATAGAAAGAACCAGGAATTAAAAGAGATGTATCTTCGGGACTTTGAGGTTAACAAGTACTGTCATTTCTGTCTTAGAGAGTTAAATAAGCAATTTGTTTCTGGTCTGGATACTTATGCTCTATTTTATCTGGTTTTGATTATAGAGGACGTAGGTGATGATTATAAAGAGTTATCAACTGACCTGGCGGAGATTGGGTTTGATTCTTCCATTGCACAACTGCTCAATGAGTTATTAAAGACCATTAAGGTTTGTTACCAATTTTTTTATAAACAGGATAAAAATTTAGCTAATGAAGCGTTCTTACTCTACAACAGAATTAATAAGCTGATCTTAGAGAGTATTAGGTTAGGAAATGATAAAAGAGTTTTATCTGTAATACTAAGGATTCGTAACGCCAACGAACTGATGTACCATTATCCTACGATGCAGTTAAATAATATCAGCTCTTTGCATTAATTATTTTTCTGGGAATAATTAAGCCAAGACCAGACTACAAAAATATTTTCACTATGACTTACCTCTTCAAACAAATCCCGGAAGATTTTAGAGTTAAAGAAATTAGCGCTATGAAGTTTAAAGATTCTGGTAATTATATCTATCTTAAATTAACTAAAAGAAATAGGACTACTTTAGACTGCATCAAAGAGATTGCTAAAGCGCTTCATCTCCCGGAAAACAAAATAGGTTTTGCTGGAAATAAAGATAAGATCGCAATTACAGAACAGTATATTTCAATTCCTGCCTCCAAGACAGAAATGATTGCTAAGGTTAGATTAGAAAATGTTTCTTTGAATACAGTTGGTTTTGGTGATGATCCGATCACTCTCGGTAATCTGGAGGGAAATTCGTTTGAAATTGTAATCAGAAACTTGGATCAAAAAAATTTGGATTTAAATGTGACTGAAAAGATTAATTATGTTGAGAATTATTTTGATGAGCAAAGATTCGGAAAGAGTAATGCGACTATCGGAAAGCATCTAATCAAAAAAGAATTCTCTGAAGCAGTAAAGTTGATTGAAGAGAAAAAAGTAAAAGAGCATCTGCTCAAAAATAAGACTGATTTTGTGGGAGCTTTAAAGCGATTGCCCCTGCGCTTATTAAAGATTTACGTCAATGCTTATCAGAGCTATTTATGGAACGAAACTTTGAGATTGTATCTAACGGGGGAAAAGAAAATGATTAAGACAGTTTCTTATACTCTGGGTGAGTTTGTCTTTACGGAAAAACCAGACCAAAAGCTGGAGATTCCATTGGTCGGCTTTAATGAAGAGGTGATAGAGAAGGTTAAAGATGAAGAAATTAAAGAAATTATTCTTAAATTAATGCCCTCAGAACAGATTACTTTTACTGATTTTATCATCAAGCCCATCCCGGAATTAAGCCAGGAAGGGGAATTGAGAAAAGCTTTTATGGAAGTTAAAGATTTAAAAATTGGTAAACTTGAACCTGATGAGCTGAATAAAGGTAAGAATAAAATTACTTTAAGTTTTTCTTTAGGTAAGGGCAGTTATGCGACTATGGTGATTAAAAGAAATTTTCTTTGAGTTAATATGATAAAAACAGGGCACTAACAAATTGATTTCTTTAACTTTGAGAGGGTAAAAACTGGGATGTTAAAAATTAAGATTGGGGCTATCTAGTCTATCTATATTTCTTTTCTAAATTACTAAAAATTTTTTTCCACCGTTCTGTGAACGGTGGCGTAAACCACTTATAGTTTAGCGTATTTCTCAGAAAAGAAGACAAGAACAAAAGCTGTAAAGCTCTTGTCTTCTTGCAATGACGTTTTGCTAGCAGTAGCTATGCAAAACTAAGCTATAAATCTTTCTGAGGTGAAAAAATGCGCAAAAACGACCCTGTTAGATATAGCTCTGCCGTTGGCGAAGCTTGGATGCACTGCATGTTTAAAGTGAAATATTGTCATCCCATTTTTGATAATCTCATTTATCGCTAAGCGATGCATACGCTGTTTGAAGAAGCAGCGTATCTCTACGAGATACCTCTCGATGAAATAGGCTTTGATGACAATCATGTCCATTTCTTGGCAAACATTTGTCTCTATGATAGGCCAACAATAGCCAAGCTCTTGCGAGGCTACACTGCCAAGAAATTTTTTGAGTTCTTCCCTGAACTCAAACGCCAAAAAAATCTTGGCGGGAAGTTTTGGGATAGTGGACTTTGGAATCCTGCATATTACATTGCTTCTCCCAAAGACCTTGCTTACACTAAAAAATACATTCAGCATCAGAAATATGGCACACAAGGACGAGGGAAGGAACAAAAGACACTCACAAACTTCGCCGCCTAAAGCTTAATGCCCCCGACCTATGGTCGGGGGTTGTTTACTGTCTTAATAGCGGAATTGGTCGTGCTGGCATTTCGATTGCAGAAATGAGTTTTATTCCATTGATAGCGAGACCATTAGGAGAATTTTCTAAAACCGCTTTTAAGTGTGGAAATTTCATCTTAGTTTTTCTTCCACTTCTGCTTTTACGCGTTCTACTTGAGCAATCATCTTCTCAATCTCTGCTTCATCGTATTCTCTAGAATCACCAAAATTATAACTATGGATACTTAATCTTCGATATTGCTTTTCTAAGTTCATAAGGCACGAATCTCCGTAAAACACAACATCACCGAAATGGTCGGAAGTCATAATTCCGAGTTCATAACTTCTTTTATCCTCAGTAACAGAATAAAGTTTATGATGATACTTTCCATCTAGTTTAGCCGCTACTTCTCTGACAATTTCAGATAATTCTTTACCGGTTCTTGGCGGCTGCAGTTCAATAGTATAGGTTATGTGCGGGTTCATGGTTTTATTTTTCCAGTGGATTTGTTTTCTTTACTTTAAATAGCTCTTGAATTTCCTCAACGTCTCTTCTCTTTAAATCAAATCCACCTACCATTTCTGGTTTCAGGTATCCAATAACCATTTTCTACTGTTTGCGGATTTATGGCTTGGACTTGTATTTCTGTGGGAGAATAAGTTTTGATGTATGCCCCCTATTCTGTCGGTGCAGTCTGCGGAGCGCTAGGTGCATCTTTAGCCGACCAGATAACGTCGTGGTAGTCTGGTGAGGGCGGAGGAAAGATTAATGAAATGCGTGTCATTTCACACCCGCCAGCTCTTTCATCTGCCGATAAGCTTCCGTTCTTTCTGCCATTCCAGTCAGTTGAGCAAAAGTTTCTGCGTAAGTCAAATCTTTTTCCAGTTCATAGCGTGGAATAAATGATTGGGCTAACTTTCTACTTTGTTCCGTTGAATCAACAAATAGAGCTATTTTCTCTGGTGCGATTAACGGTCCAGACCCACATTTTTTATTTTGGTATAAATATTTCAAAGCACCATATCGACCTTCTGCAGTCTTTATTCCACTAAGCAGTGTTTCTTGCTGGTCTTCTGGAACGCTGGGAAGAATAGCTAAAACCATTTGGTCTAGCACCGGTTCGTTGTCTTGAAATAGTTCTTTTACAATTTTGTAATTATCCACCGCACTTTTTCTGGTGGAATCATATCCGCTCTGGGTATCTTTAAGATATTTTTCCAAAACCAAGTTTTTCAATCTCTGCACTTGGCTTTCAGAACAACAAGCTTCTTCTCTGCTGATGGTTATTAAGCCATCTAAGATATTTTTCATCTCGCAAAAAGTATTCTCTTCATTTTTCTGGATGAATAGTTGTACTGCTCGAGGATGTAATTCTTTAGCATAATCTAGTTTTTTAGCTGTGCGCAAATAAAGCCCTAAAATGCAGGCAACGCCCAGAGAATTGTCTTTTTCTGCTTCGCCCTCTCCTGCTAAGATTTCCCGAATAGTTCTTTTGGGTGGCTTGACATCGGGAGAATGCAAAGAATCACTCCAAGTACGAGTTTCTAAATACTCTAACATTTTTATCCGCACGTTTCGTGCTTTATCTTCAAATCCTACTTTTTCTAATAAGTCGGCGAGATCTTCCATGCCATATTTCCCAATGAATGAATTATCTTTGTTCCATCCTTCGGTCCAGCCTCCACTTGATTGGGTATATCTAGAATTTCTTAGCCAACCAATATATCGTCCTTTTATGGCATGTTCATACTGTGTTTCTGCTGTTTGTTTTAATCTTCTTTTATCTCCGGAAAGATAAGCTAGATATACCGATAAAATCCCTTTTTCCTGACTTAATACGTCCTGACCAGATGCGGTTTCCTCTTCCAAAAACTTGGAGCCTTTAATCAAAAGGTCTGGTCTAGTAAGTGCATCTTCTCCTGCTAAGTAAAGTAATCCCCAATAATCTCCTTTTGCAGCTTGGTTTTCCATCATTTTATTTTTAGCAGAAGGAGTTAACCGGGAGAAATTTTCCGGTGCCATCCAATCAGGACTTTTCCAAATCCAATCATCCCAAGATTTAACTTCTCGTTCTACAAATTCGCTTAACAGAGTAGTATCTGCTTTATGCAATAGATTTCTAACTACAATAGACTGTATCCCCGAAGCTTTAGCGATTTCAATTATTTGTTCGATGGTGTTAGTCATTTTTAATTCACATTCTCCTTGTTTTTTGTATTGTATCTTAACTTATTAGTAATAACCCCCTTTTGTACTGCCAGATATATAAACTCTTTACTCAGGAATCTTTATCTTTCCGTAAGATTTATATAGTTGTTAAGACTTTATTAAGAAATAGGCTTAAAATAGTAACAAAACTCATCAGTTCCAAAAACGTATGCATAAAGTTTAAATATAGCCAATATTACTAATTAGGTAATAATGAAAATAAAAAAAATACGAAAAGGCATAGGAAAGAAATCTGCTTTCCTCCTTTCAACATTAGCTGAACAGAACAAAAACCTCTTCACTGTAGATGAAGCTGTTCCAATTCTCAAAGAAAATAAACTTTCCATAACTAAACTTTTACACGATTTGGTTGAGAATGGTTGGCTTAATCGTGTCAGTAAAGGAAAATATTTGATTCTTCCTCTGGAAGCCGGAGCAGAGCCAAAATATACCGAGCACGAATTCGTTTTAGCTTCAGTCTTAACACCCGATTATTATATTTCTTATTGGTCAGCGTTAAATTATTATGGATTAACAGAACAGGTGCCTAAAACGGTTTTCATTGCAACAAATAAACAGAGAAGCGAAAGAAAAATGATGAGCTTAACTTTCAAATTCGTCACCCTCAAAAAAACGAAATTCTTTGGTTATAAGAAAATACAAATAAATAGCCATCCTGTAAACATTGCTGAAAAAGAAAAAGCCATTATTGACTGCTTAGACCAGCCCAGATACTGCGGAGGAATTGTTGAGGTCATCAAAGCCATCGATGAAGCAAGAGACGAGTTAGATTTCACCAAATTAATATTCTACGCCCAAAAGATGAAAAATTCGGCTATTCTTAACCGCTTGGGATATATTTTAGAGCTGCTAAATCTCAAAGCAGAGATTAAACCCGGGAAATACTATGTCTTTCTTGATCCCATAAGCAAAAAGAAAGGCACTTATTGTAAACTGTGGAAAATAATTGAAAATCTCTCCAAAGAGGAATTACTTTCATGGAGGGAGCATTAATGATTCTCATAGCAGAACTAAAAAGGATTGCCGCTAAAAAGGGTGTAGCTCTAAGTGTAGTAGAAAAAGATTATGCCTTAACTTGGATACTGTGCGCTCTCAGCAAAACAAAATATAAAGAACAGTTTATCTTCAAAGGCGGAACTGCTTTGCGGAAAGTATATTTCCCTGATTGGAGATACTCTGAAGATTTGGATTTTACAGTTATAACCATACTAAATCAAGAGGAGCTAAACAATTTCATAAAAGAGATTAATAATTATTTAATGGAAAAAACAGGATTAAGCATCACCACTAAATCTCTGCATCTCAATCCCGAATATGCTCAGATAAAGGTTCAGTTTGTTGGGCCATTAAATCATGAGAACACTATCAAATTTGACCTGACTTTCAATGAAATCGTTGTTCTACAGCCCGAGAACAGGTCGATTCTTTCAGAATATTCAGATCAAGAAGATTATTCATTATTAGCATATCCTTTAGAAGAAATTCTTGCTGAAAAAATAAGAAGCATTCTGCAGAGAGGCAAGACCCGGGATTATTATGATGTTTGGAAAATATTAAAATTGCATTCAAAACAAGTTAACAAAGAGAAAATAAAAGAGGTTCTTGTTGCAAAGTGCAAATTTAAAAAAATGGTTTGCAATGAAGAACTCTTATTTGAAAAAGAGAAAATAGCTGAAGCCAAACAATTCTGGGAGAAAGGATTAGCCCATCAGATAAATAATCTCCCTGATTTTAATGCAGTTGTAACCGAGTGCAAAAATCTTATGCGAGAATTGCTAAAATGAAACTCGACCTCTATGATAAGAAAATTCTCTATGAACTAGACTGGGATACCAGACAGTCTAATAAGCAGATAGCCAAGAAGGTAGGCTTATCCGAACAGGTCACTGGCAACAGGATTAAGCGTCTCATCGAAAATAAAATCATTGATTATTTCTACGTCAAGACTAATCCCTCCACTCTGGGCTACTTTCACATAAAATTCTATCTTCGGATGCATAATATTACTAACGAAAAATATCAGCAGTTAATTCAGGAGCTGAAATCTGAAACTGGAGTATTCTGGCTGGTCACTTTAAGAGGCAAGTATGATATAGAGATGTCTTTACACGTCAAAAATATCGCGGAATTCAGCCAGAGGTACCAGCAGATTTTCCAGAAATGGGAGCTGTTTATTTTGGAGCGCAAGATTCTCTTTTTGGAAAAAGCTTTCACTTATACTCCTACTTACCTTTGGCCCAAACAGAAAAAAGAAGAGATTTTGTATACCAAAAGCAGTGAAGAAAAAGCAGAATTGGATGAAACTGACATTAAGCTATTAAAACAGTTAAACCTCAACGGCAGGAAAAGCCTGGTGGAATTAGCCCGAGAGCTAAATATTAGCGCAGATACAGTTAATTACCGCATCAAGCATATGGAAAAGATAGGAGTCATCACCGGCTTCGGCGCTAAAATAAACTTTCAGGAGATGGGCAACAGTTATTCTATCATCTGCCTGAAGATGCAGAACATGAATGCTGAGAAATACCTCAAATTAGAGACGTGGGCGAAATTTAATCCCCAGATAATTGTTTTGGTTAAGGCTTTAGGCGACCACGAGATTGAGATTGAAGCCATTACTTCAAATAAAGAGGAATTGGGCCATATCATCAAAACCCTGCGAGACGGTTTTGTAGCTGAAATAAAAGATTATGAAATTCTGGAAGTGATAAAAGAAGAGAGATTAACTTATTTTCCGTTCTAATGACGAGAGAATTCCATTAAATCTTTCTTAAATTTTCTTTGCTGAGATTATATCCTTTTCGAACATTTTTCACAAGTCCCGGTAAGGTCTATCTGGAAATGGCAGATTTTATTTTTACAATTTTTAGGCAGGAAATCTACTTTCTTGATCTCCAGGTGCTCTAAGTTACCGCACTTTTGGCAGATAAAGTGGCAATGATTATCCAGATTTAAAGAATAAATAGTCTTCCCAGTGCAGGAGAATGAGTGCAGTTGATGCTGATCCACCAGATTTTTCAGAAAACGATAGACGGTGGCAATTCCTATTTTCTGGCATCTTCGGGATACTTTGTGATAAAGTTCTTCAGCGTTAAAGAAAGCAGTAAATTTTTCTACCTCTTCCTGAAGCAATTTTTTCTGTTTTGTAATTCTCATCTTTTAAATGTCCTGCTAAATAATTTTAGTTATAATCTCTTATTGATAATGAAAATCAGTAAGATTTATAAATTGTTTGTTCTTTAGCTATCAACATGATCAATCAATGGATTTATGCTCTGGTTAGCGTAATCTTAGTTTCCCTAGTTTCTTTAATCGGGGCAACTTTATTTCTTTTTAAAAAAGAAACTTTAGATAAAATATTATTGTTTCTTGTCAGCCTTTCTGCAGGATCTTTGTTTGGAGGGGCTTTCCTGCATCTTCTGCCGGAAGCGGTGGAAGAGGATGGTTTTACTATTACCATTTCTTTATCAGTGTTGGGAGGGATTATGCTCTTTTTTATCTTAGAAAAATTCGTGCATTGGCACCATTGCCATGACCTGCACTGTGTTGAGCATAGCATTGAAAATAAAAATCATCTGGCGATAATGAATTTAGTGGGTGATGGAATTCATAATTTTATCGATGGACTGATTATTGGGGGAAGTTATCTGGCTAGTATTCCCCTGGGGATTGCAGCCACGATAGCGATTGTCTTCCATGAAGTTCCTCAAGAGATCAGCGATTGGGGAGTTTTATTATATTCAGGATTATCTAAAGCCAAAGCTTTGCTCTATAATTTCTTTTCTGCCTTATTAGCTTTGGTTGGAACAGTCATTGCTCTACTAATCGGATCTGCCTCTGATAAGTTTGTGGGAATTATCCTGCCTTTTGCCGCAGGGGGATTTTTATATATTGCTGGTTCAGATTTAATCCCGGAACTGCATAAGAAAAGCGCTTTTTGGAAAGAGAATGTCTGGCAATTATTTGCTATTTTGTTAGGGATTGGGATTGCTTTAGGGTTGGTTTTGCTGGAATAGATTGACTTTTTCACCTTAAAAATCGTAATCTTTAAATAGAATTACTTATTAAATTTACTTAATGCTAACTGTAAGAACTCAAATCAAAGAAATTCTTAAAGATTCAGAGATAGGAGTGGATAATATTTCTGCGGATTTTGGGGATCGATTGGACGAAAAGGTCAAAGAATTGATCATTGAGGCAGCCAAAAGAGCGAAAGAGAATAATAGAAAGACAGTGATGGGCAAGGATGTTTGAGTTTTTGGTGTTAAAGACTATTTTAAGGTAGTTTAATCAATAGATAATAAATTCATGCCGAAAGTTATTTATATTGGAAAGAAATATTTTATTGTGATTGAAAATGGTAAATAAATACACGGTATTAATTGAAAAAGACGAGGAAGGCTGGTTAGTCTCAGAAGTTATTGAACTTCCAGGATGCCATACCCAGGCGAAAACAATGGATCAACTGATGAAGAGAACTAAAGAGGCAATTAAAGCATACCTAGAAGAAGGAGACCAGCCAAAAATATTACAGGAATTCGTTGGGGTTCAAACCGTAGAGGTGTAATTCTTGGCAAAACTGCCAAAGTTAACCGGTAAAGAAGTTGCCAAAGTGGCAGAAAAGTTAGGCTTTATTTACAGTCATACTACCGGTAGTCATATGGTCTATAAACATCCAGATGGAAGAAGAACAACCATTCCCCATCATACTGGGGAAGAACTTGGTCCCGGACTTCTTAATAAGATCATCAAGAAAGATTTAGGAATCACTCGAGAAGAGTTCTTTGAGTATCTTTAGTTCGAAGTTTAGAAGATTTTAAATACTCCCTGATTATTCTTTAATAAAGAAATTGCCTGAAAACTCGCTATCCAACCGTTCGCTTCGCTCATTTCACAGCAAGCTGATGGGATATTACGCGAGTTTTCTCGGCTCCGCCGACCGGCAATTTCTAATCTCAAATGTTGAGTATACTCAACGTATGAGCGTCTCGTAATATCAAATGCGTTCGATATATTGCGAATCGTAGCAAGCTACGGAGTATTAGACCCAACATTTGAGATAAAAAAAGATTAAGAAAAGAGGAGGCTGAAAGATGGAAATTAGACCTTTAGTTTCAGAAGATTATGTAGTAGTGGATGAGGAAGATACTTTATCGCAATTGATCGGCCAATTGAAAGCGTTTGAGAAACGTACTGCCTTAGTTTTTAGGAAAGATAAATTTCTAGGACTGATTGAAAAAAATAAGTTGTTAAAATCCAGAATTGATCCTAGTTCCTGTAAAGTTAAGAATTTTATCCAGAAATCCCCCATCATCAATGAAAATTCTGATCTGATAGAAACTGCTTATCTAATGTATCAGAGCAATCTAGAATATGTTCCAGTAGAAAGTAATAAGAAAATTATCGGAATCTTAAATGCTTTAGATTTAATCAAATTAGCTTTAGAATTACCGGACCTAAAGAAGTCTAAAGTAAAAGATATTAAATTGGTCAAGCCAAGCAAGCTGAACAAAGATGATCCCATGGTTACGGCTATTGATGTGATGTATACCGAAAAAGTGGACCATCTACCGGTTTTTGATCAGGGGAAAATGTATGGGATCCTTAGCTTTAGAGATATCTTACGCAAGTATATGAATTGGTCTCCCAAACGGGATGGTTCAATAAAGTTCAATAAGATGATCAGCACCAAATCAGCCAGGGTTGAGCAGCAAAAGACAGAGATGTTGCCAGTAAGCAATTTCAGCACTAATGATAATCTTTTAATTACTTCTTTGGACACGGCTTTGCCTGTAGCTATTTCAGTGATGTTAGAGAACAGAAGTTCAGACCTTCTGGTGATGGAAAGAGAAAATTTCTTAGGTGTTTTGACCCTAAAAAGCCTGCTGCGTAAGATCGGCAGCCTGAAAGTACCTAAAAATTATAATATCCAATTTATTGGACTGAATCAGGCCAAACTACAGGATTATCAGAAATATAATATCCAGAAAATTGCCGGAAATGAAGCCTTTAAGCTGCAGAGGAAGATTAACAGCAAGATGAATCTGGTGGTTCATATCAAAGAGTACGATAAAGCCGGGGCGAAACAGAAATATTCTGTCCATCTACGGGTAGAATTTCCAGGTAAGATCCTGACCAGTTCCCAGGATGATTGGGATATTGAGACTGCCTTACGGAAAACTTTCGATAATGCTAAGAACGAAATTAAAAAGCGCTTTCACGGGGATACTACCGGGGATAGGATTTACGAGTAGATCTTAATTTTTTTGTTTTTTTTCTTATGGTTCATCTTTAATAAATTTGGTTTTCTCCTCTCTATTATCCCCAAACATTTATAAAAGAGGATAAAAATTCTTAATTACTATGACTGAACTTATTATCACCGAAAAGCCAAGCTCGGCACAGAAAGTAGCCCAAGCTCTAGCTGACGGAAAACTGGACCAGAAAAGAAATAAGCAATGTTCTTATTACGAATTAACCCATAACAAAAAACCAATTATAGTCACTTCTGCAGTGGGCCATCTCTATGGTTTAGTTGAAGAAAAAAAGAAAGGTTGGGATTATCCAGTATTTGAAATCAAATGGGAACAGTCAAATCTGGGTTCTACGGAATTAAAATACGTTAAAGATTATATTGATACAATCTCTATGTTAGCGAAAAAAGCAGAAGAATTTACCATTGCCTGCGATTATGATGTTGAGGGAGAGGTTATTGGCTTAAATGTAGTACGTTTTGCCTGTAAGAAAAAAGATGCTAATCGGATGAAATTCTCTACTTTAACCAAGCCGGATCTAGTGGAAGCTTATGAACATAAAATTCCCCATCTGGATTGGGGTCAGGCTTATGCTGGGGAGACCCGCCATTATTTAGATTGGTTTTATGGGATTAATCTTTCCCGGGCTTTAACCTCTTCATTGAAAACAGCAGGCGCGTTTAAGGTCATGTCCATTGGTAGAGTTCAAGGGCCAGCACTTAAATTATTAGTAGATCGGGAAAGAGAGATTCAAGCTTTTGTTCCCGAGCCATATTCGATGCTGCAATTGGAAGGAGAATATGCACTTAAAGAGAAAGCCAGTGCAGAAAAGAAAGAGAAAGTAGAAGCTGGGCATATCAAAGATAAGTTTTTCGACCAGAAAGAGGTTGAAACGATCTACAGGAAAGTTAAAGGTGAGAAAGAAGCTAAAATCAAACAAGTGAGCAGAAACCAAAAAAATCAAGCTCCGCCCTATCCCTTTGATTTAACTACGCTTCAATCAGAGTCATATAATCTATTTAAAATCACTCCTAAAGAGACTTTAGCCCTGGCCCAGTCTTTATATCTTGCGGGAGTAACTTCTTATCCTAGAACTAGCTCCCAGCAATTAGACCCTAAATTAGGATTTAAAAAAATCTTAGATGACCTGAGTCAGCAGCCGGAATATGAACTATTGTGCAAAGAGCTATTGAAGAAACCTGCGCTTAAGCCAAACAACGGCAAAAAAACTGACCCAGCCCATCCTGCGGTTTACCCTACCGGTCTAGTCCCTAAAAGTCTTAAACCTCGGGAAGATAAAATTTATGATTTAATCGTCAAGCGTTTCCTGGCTACTTTTGCAGAACCTGCGGTTAGAGAAACCATGGAAGTTCAATTAGACGTAAATGAAGAAATCTTTATCGCTAAAGGTACTCGAACGGTGACTCCCAACTGGCATTTATTTTATCATCCTTATGTTAATTTAGAAGAAGTTACTCTTCCTAATATGAAAGAGGGAGAGAAAGTTCAGATCCAGAAAATAAATAAGCTGGATAAAGAAACTCAACCTCCCAAACGGTTTAATCAATCTTCGATCATCAAAGAGCTAGAGAAAAGGAATTTAGGTACTAAAGCTACCCGGGCAGATATCTTGGATCGATTGTTCCAGCGCGGGTATGTTGAAGGAGTACAGATTACGGTAAGTAAATTCGGTATGGAAACGATTAAAGTGCTGGAAAAGCATGCTCCTACTATAGTTGATGAGAAACTCACTGCTGATTTTGAAGAGGATATGGAACATATTCGAGAAGGTAAAGAAAAGCAAGAGAGAGTTTTAGAGAAAGCGAAAAAGTTCTTGACTGCTTTACTTATAGATTTCCGGAAAAAAGAAAAACAGATCGGAGCTGATTTGGTCCAATCGGTAAGGGCTACTGAAGATACTCAAAATTACCTGGGCCAATGCCCAAAATGTAAAGAAGGTAGGTTGATGATCAAACGAGGGAAATTCGGCAGGTTTGCTGCCTGTGATAAATACCCTGCTTGTACTACTACCTTCAATCTTCCTAATGGAGGTATAATTAAAAGTACTGACCAGCTTTGTTCTGGCTGTCAATTCCCTTTAATTTTAGTTATTAACAAAAATAGGAAACAGGAAGTGTGCATGAATCTTCAATGTAAAAATAAAGTCACTCCGGAGATGAAGAAAGAAATCTCTAATATCGAGCAGCAGAAAGTGGAAAAGAAATGCCCTAAATGCGGAAAAGATCTATTAGTGCGCAGGTCTGTCTTCGGAACTTTCTTAGGCTGTTCGGGGTTCCCCAAGTGCAGACATACGGAAAAGCTGGAGAATGGGAATCAGAAAGTAAGTGGAAATAAGCCGGTGGTAGGGGTAAGTGTAGGGGAGAAGAAAGGTGTGGAGAGAGGGAAAGAAGAGATTACTAAAACCGGAAAAAGCTTAAAGAATAAGAAGAAATAGTTGTGTTTTTAACCTAAAAAAAATTTCTAAAACCTATCCAAACTCCTCTGCTCCTCTAATTTCTTAGCTTTAATCTTACGCATCATCTCATCGTCTTTTTCTAGAATACTCTGGATCTCCTCTGCTCTCTGAATAACCTCATAAGGCAATCCAGCCAGTTTAGCTACATGCACCCCGAAACTTTGGTCGGCACTGCCCTGAACTAATTTATAGAGGAAAATAATTTCTCCTTTGATCTCTTTTGTAGCTAGATTACAATTTTTGATTTTAGAGAACTTTTCGGCTAATTTGTTCAAGACATGGTAATGAGTGCTAAATAAAGTCTTTGCTTTAATCTTATTATAAATATGTTCAGCTACGCTCCAGGCGATGCTTACTCCGTCGAAAGTAGAAGTGCCCCGGCCGATTTCATCTAATATAAGCAGGCTGTTGGAGGTGGCATTATTAAGGATGGCTGCAGTTTCGGTCATCTCGAGCATGAAAGTAGACTGGCCTGAAGAGAGGTCGTCGGATGCGCCCACCCGGGTAAAGATCCGATCTACGATTCCTAATACTGCCTCTTCTGCAGGAACATAACTGCCCATCTGGGCCATTAGAATAGTTAGAGCAACCTGTCTTTGTAAAGTGCTTTTTCCGGACATGTTCGCTCCGGTAATAATGATCATCTCTTCTGGCATTAAAATAATATCGTTAGCTACAAAGCTGTTCTCTAATTTTTCTATAACAGGATGACGGGATTTTCTTAATTGGATCACTTTTTCTTCTACCAATTTCGGTTGGCAGTAATTATTTTCCAAAGCCACTTTCGCTAGAGAGCAGAGAACATCTAAAACGGCTAATTTTGCTGCAGATTCCTGAATTTCAATGGTCTTTTCAGCTATTTTCTTGATCAGATCTTGAAATAAATTATA
Organism: Candidatus Nanoarchaeia archaeon; assembly: GCA_035290865.1. Classification (GTDB taxonomy): domain Archaea; phylum Nanobdellota; class Nanobdellia; order Woesearchaeales; family GW2011-AR9; genus DATDTM01. The sequence goes on along the minus strand of DATDTM010000017.1, from coordinate 10,299 downwards.
TTCTAACTCTACAATCTTCTCTTCTGCACCAAGAATTTTCTCTTCCTCGATCTTCAGTTCTTCGGTAATATAACGCTCGGAATTAGCCGTAGTCTGTTTGCGGATATAATTTTGGGGAACCAAATGAATATTCTTTCTGGTAATCTCGATAAAATAGCCGAAGACTTGGGTGAAACTTATTCTTAAGGTAGTAATTCCGGTTTTTTCTTTTTCTTTCTGCTCTAATTCCTGGAGATATTTTTTGCTGTTTTTTTTGATATTTAATAGTTGATTTAATTCGGAATTGTAATTCTCTTTGATCATCCCCCCTTCCCGAAGTGTGAGAGGAGCTTCTTCCCTGATGGCTGATTCGATCAGTTCTGCTACTAATTGAAGCTCTGGGAATTGGGAAATCTCTGTAAGCAATTCTGAATAATTTTCATTATTGCTGGGCCTAAGTTCCTCTTTAATTAACGGAATCTGAAATAATGATTGTTTCAGAGAGAGAAGGTCGCGGGGATTGGCATTGCCATAATTTATTCTACTGATCAATCTTTCTAGATCGTAGGTTTTTTGTAATAATTCAATCAGTTCCTCTCGGATAATCACGCTTTGGTTCAACTTTTCAATGGCTTTTAATCTTTGATTGATGGCTTTGGAGTTTAATAAAGGCTCTTTGATCCATTTTTTGATCAGGCGCGAGCCAGAGGCAGTAACAGTTTTATCCAGGACTGATAATAAGGTGCTTTTTTCAGTCCCGTCACGGAAATTTTTGAGCAATTCCAGATTTCTAAGCGTATTTGCATCCAGAATCATTTTATCTCTGTTAGAAAAAGAGATCTTTTTAATATGGGTCAACTCGTTTTTCTGGGTTTCTATAAGATATTTTAATAAAGCTCCGCTAACTCCCAGATTCATTTTATTGCCTTCATCTTCTAATCCAAAAGAATCTAAGCTTTGAAGCTTAAAATGTTCCAATAATAATTTTTTTGCTGGCTCTGGACGAAAATGATAATCTTCCAAGGAGTTTACCATCGAGCCCCTGGCTTTTAGGCTTGAAATTAATTCTGAGTTTACTTTTAATGATTCTGGGATGAGGCACTCACTGGGATTAAGTCTGGCGATTTCGTTTAAAAGTGCACTAGTGTTCTGGACGGTTTCAGTAAAGAATTCTCCGGTGGAAAGATCACAGAAAGCTAAGGCATATTCTTCTCCCAGAGCTCCATAAGAAGTTAAAGTAAGAAGGTAATTATTCTCTTTTTCGTTAAGTAAATTAGATTCGATGACGGTTCCGGGAGTGATGATGCGTACCAGGCCGCGCTTGACCAATCCTTTGGCTTTTTTAGGATCTTCTAATTGTTCAACAATGGCTACTTTATGCCCTTTCTTGATCAGCCGGCTAAGATAAGTTTCTAAAGCATGAAAAGGAATTCCTGCTAAGGGCGCTCTTTTCTCTCCCTGACCTCTAGCAGTTAAAGTAATCTCTAATTCTTTGGAAGCGGTGAGAGCATCTTCATAGAACATCTCATAGAAATCACCCATCCTAAGCATGACCAGACAGTCTGGATGGGCAGTCTTTACTTCTCGATACTGTTTCATTCCGGGAGTGAGCTGATGTTCGGGGATTTCCAAGACACTTCTTTTAGAATTGGGATTAGTATTTGTACTATTACTGAGATTAGGACGATTATCCTGTTTTTGATCAGGAGGAGCATTACCTGCGAAAAAGCTTTCTTCTGCCACAAAAGACTAAGAAGAGTGAGATTTTTTAAAGATTGTTGTGGTGAGGTTATCTATTAGGGTATACTTGGGAAGGCTAGGGGTAGATCAAACCGATAAGTCTTTCGTAATTTATATCCGAAAGGTTTATAAATCTGAGTCTTTTCACTACTAAATAATAAGTAATTTAAATTATAGGTTTAAAAAATGAGCCAAGAAATGGGACTTTTATTAAAAATGGATCGGGAAGTAGACGATCCAGTTAGTGCTTATCATAAAACTAATTTTAAGATTCAGGTAGATGTTGCTGGCGAGGAATTAAGTTATGTGGTTTGCCCGAAAACTTTTATGCGTGATCATGCAGATGGTACTGCCCTTGGATTTAATGAAGATGGAAAAATCTTTTTAGCCAGAGATCTTCATCCAACCCAGATGCCTTTCGTAGCTTTATACCTGCATTATTCTGGAATGGATTCAGGGGAGCTATCCAAGAAATTCGGAGCAGAAACTTTTGCGGGATTAACTCACGAAGAAACTGATACTATTTTACTGGCGACGGTATTAGATCTAGCTAAAGATTACCTAAGACCTCAAGAGATGACCGGCTTAATAGAAAGATTAAAGAAAGAAAAAGGTCATAACTCCCAGAGAGAAGAAGTGTACAGTAAAGTTGCTGCTGCTTATTTATCTACTGAGGTAAGTTCTACTGCTCTAGCTAAAAGAGAAGAACAAAGTTTAGAGTTTTATGTAGGTAGAATTTCTGAGAAAGTTAGCGCTCATGCCCATAATAAGCATGTAAGCACTTCTAGATTTTTTTCAACTGCTCTTGAGGGAAGAGATAAAGATCAGATGCGGGCTTGGATTACTAGTGCAGAACCAGCTTATCAAGCGATTATTGATGATCCTTCTTTTAGGGCTAATCTTTCCAATGTAGTTAGATTCTTAGAAGCTTTAGAAGGTTATCAACCCGGAACAGTAATTACCCTTCCGGTAGAGGAAAGTAGATTAATGTATCTTTGCCAAAATGCTTCTGAATCATATCGTTCAAAAGCTAGGCCAGTATTCAATTTTAGAGACGGCCCAAGCGTTCCTTTTCAGAATACTGAGAACTATCTAGAAATAACCAAAGCTACTGCAAAATTCATCCAGGCAGTAAGATTAAGATTGTTAAACGTATTAGCTAGAGATTATGAAGAAGCAGAAAAGTTAGTGGAAGGACTAAAAGATGTAGTCAGAAAAGTTGGTTCTGGGGATGAGGATCTGACGGCCAGATTAGATGGAGTGGTCAGACAATATAAAAGCTTGCTTCCTGAGCAGGTATCTTCTACTACTGAGGCAGTTGTGGCAGAAGCGGTAGTTCCTGCAGCAATTTCTGCTGATGAAAGAGCAGCAACTTTAGAAGAAGCTGTCGATACTGCAGTAGAGCATAGACAGGAATTGGGTTATGCTTTGACTTCTGCTCCGGTAACTTTAATGGATTTACATAAAGCTTATCGTGCCCGTCATCTGTTAGAAGAGTTAGGATTAAGCACAGAAGTAGTAGATACTAAAATCGGGCAATTGAATGAAGCAGGCAGTGCTGGTTTAGCGAGCTTAGTTAGAAAAAGATTACTTTAATTGTTTTTTTTATCTTTTCTTAATATTTATATTAAGTTAAAATAATCTACTTAAAATAAATTTCGATAACTTTTCCCAGTTGATCTGGTGATAATTTTAAGGGAGCACCGTTATGTTTATTCTGCAGTTCGCTTAAATAAGTATAAGCTTCTCTCTGCTTGGCAGTGGGAGTTAAGGGCATCCAATCTTTTTTTCTGCGGATGGGAAAAAATTCACTGTATCTGTATTCTCTTAAAAAGTTGCTAAATTCGTCGATAACCTTTCTTGGGTTTGGGCAGCGTAGAGCTTCCTCTACAATCAATTTTCCAGCATAAGCAGCAGCTTCTACATTAGCACTAATCTCTTTAGTCCAGGATAATTGTTCAGTTCTCCCATTTAGAGAATATTCTCTCCCCTGGAGCTGTTTTAAAGCAGTCATGGATCGGTTGAAGAGGCTATTCTGTTCTTCATCCAGGCTTTCATAGAACGGCAAAACATCCCGGACAATATTTCTCCATGATCCTACAACTCTTTCAAAAATATCCTGTCCGTATCCCCATCCGCCAACGGCAAGAGGCTCAACTAATCTTTGGGTTAGGGCTAATTTATCTCTAGGGACTATTTCCTTTATGGCCAGGATGAAATCAGCGATATTTTTAAATGACCTTACTCCAAAATGGGTCTCATCATAATCCTGAATCCTTTCTATTATACTTAATATACCCAATACTTCTTCTGAGGTGTACCCTTCTGCTATGATTGAATCTAAACTATCTTTTACCTGCTGATATTGTCTGGAGATGCTTTTTAATGGAGGATAATATTGAGATCCGGGAAAGTGTGACTTTAATGAATGGCTTATTTTTCTGAAGATTTCTTCAGCAAATTCTAAAGTGACTCCGCTAACTGCAGTGGCAATTAAATTGGCAATCTCTTCAGTGTTTTCTTGGTAAGTCTTTCTTCCATCTTCATATTTCAGGGCTGCATCGATAACTTTAGCTAAGCGAGGAATATCTTCCTGACTTTTACAATGGGGCAGCAAAGCTTGATAGGTTGATTTAAAGAAAAGACCATATCTCCTGGGCTGGCTATAGTCTCTACTATCATCGGCAATGAGGAAAGTATTTCTTCCTACATCCCACTCAGAAAGAATTGCTTGTACTGCACTGCCTGTAACTAATAATTGCTCTATAGATTTTGCCTGAACAATGGTCTTGCTGGTTTCAGCTACTTCTTCTTTAGGAATTGTTTTGACTTCGTGGTATAATACTCTTTTGGTGTAGACCACTGCTTGAGCCAGCAGTTCATTGATCTCTCCTTCTGCAACTTTATGCTTGCCGACGATCCTGTTCACAATAATATCTAAAGCTAATCCAGAACCAGTTTCTTTCAAGACCAAATCTTCTGCTTGTTTATAGTAATGTCTGATTCTTTCTTCAGTAGATAATTCAGTTTCTGGTTTAGAATGAATAGGTTTTGTTTTCGGTTGAGGATGATATTCCCATTCCTGAACCCTGGCTCCAGTTGATGCATCTGGTTTTAAAGGAGATGTAGTTTGTTTCCTAGCGGATGCATACTTTTCTTTTCTGGTTATCTCCTCACTTAATTCTTCTAAGGTCATGAATCTTCCTTCTTTAGGTTTAGGAGAGATTTGTTTCCCTTCAGAACGGCTTCGATCATATTCTTCTCGCCATTCATTTCTGAGCTGCTCTTGTCTTTCCTGTCTCTTTGCTTCTCTTTCTGCATCTTTTTTATCCCTTTCTCTTCTTTCTGTTTCTCTTCTTGCCTTAGCATCTCCACCAATCTCCTGCGCCCATCTAGATAACCGCGAAGTAAAAGCTTCCGGACCCCTTAGACCCATCTCCTGAAGATCTGCACCAGCGGAAGAAGTTAAGATATCATAAGCTTCAGTAACATCAATAAATTGTCTTTCGGTTGTCTTAGGATCATCTGGATGTTTGTCGGGATGATATTTTATAGCTAAATGGCGATAGGCTTTTTTAATCTCATCAGCACTAGCTTGGTCTTCTAATCCTAACCTTTGGATGGCCTCCCGCCTGCTGATTTGATTTGGCATGATTTAATCTTTAGAAGAAACCTACTTTATAAATATTACTGGAGAATAACTACTTTTTAGTAACTAAGTTCAAAAGTAGAACTAAATGGCGGTCAGGCCAAATCCATCATCGTTCTTAGAAAAGTGGATAAATAAAGAAATAATTCTTGTTTTTGTTGGCGGTTTAAGTATCTGAAGCCTTTAATTCTCCCCAGACAATTCTGGCTCTCGCATCTGCAATCAAAATCTTCGCTGTCTTGCAAGAGGTCGTATTCTGTAGTTAAATAATTCCAGGTGATCTCTTCACCTTCTCGTAAGTCTCTGAGAGCGTCGAAAGTTAGGCGAGACCAGTTAATTCTGGTAGTGGGCTGGCAGCTATGATTAAAATAGTCATCAATAGTTTTTAAATTATTAGATAAAAAGTCATTTTCCCATCTCTGGACAGCATTAACTGCTATTTCTCTGGGTCTGACTGAATCAAAATACAGTTCACAAACAACTTCTCCTTTCTGAAGAGGTCTGGCAGCGATAACTCCGCGGCTTTTACCGGGGAAGTCTGCTAATTGCAGATGGGTAGGAAGGTACATCTATCCCCTAAAAGAAGTTAAGTAAATAAAGATTTTCATTGAGATTAAATGTTATTCCCAATTCTTATCCTTTCTTAAACTCGCCGGCAATATCAATCAAATCCACATGCCCTAAGAATAATCCTCGGCAGCAGTACCTTTCTAAACCTAAGAAATCCAGAGCTTTTTTAGGATCTTCTCCTTTCTCTAATCTTTCTTTATACTCTTCGTAAAGGTGCCCTACCGGCTTACCGCAGCTGAAACATCTGATTGGTATGATCATTTTGTATCCTCATCTGTAAGATTTTTGTCTTTTCGCTCTGGCTTTAGAATCGTTAGGTTTGCAAGCTTCTTTCTGCCTGACATCTGCTACTAACAATAATCTGTCGTAATCATAAAATACTTTTTTTAACTTCTTATCATATTCAACTAAAGCTCTGGCGATGGCTAATCTGGCTGCATCTGCCTGGCCATTAGCTCCGCCTCCGTGGGTATTTACATCCAGATCTACAGTTTTAGCTACATCTCCAGCTAAAATTAAAGGCTCGCTGATCCTTAATCTTAAAATAGAATTATTATAATTGTCTAAAAATATATTATTAAATCTGACTTTACCCTTTCCTGGCTTTAAAGCCACTCGAGCTATTGCTCTTTTTCTGGTTCCTGAAGCGATAATGGTTTTACTCATTTTAAATCTTTCCACCTAACCTTTTACAAACTTGTCCTAAGGTAATATATTTTAGAGTGGGCAATTTCTTAATGGAAAATTTACTGCTTAATACTTCCATCTTTTGATTAGTTAATCCAACCGGCATTCCGATATGACAGCGGATCCTATGGAAAGCTTCTTTTCCTCGGGATACTTTCCAGGGTAACATTCCTCTTATTTTTCTGCGCAACATTTTATCTGGTAATCGGGAAAACTTCTGACTTTTTGGAGGATAACCGCCCCTTTTCCATTGCTGCATTTCTTTAGCAACACTCTGTTCTTTCTTACCGCTAAGATAAATCTTTTCACAATTAACTACATGAACTTCTTCTCCCAGAAGAGCTTGTTTAGCTACCACGGCAGCAACTCTTCCCAGGATCATTCCTTCAGCATTATATATTTTCATTTTTTATCCTAAAATCCGTACTTTTTTACCCTGCGGATTATGTAATAATAATTCTTTGATTGACCAGGCCTTGCCTTTAGCTTCCTGAATCTTCTTCTTAGCATCAGCGGAAAAGTTCATTGCCGCTACGTCTACTTTTTTGGTTAGCTCGCCTACACTTAAAACTTTTCCAGGTACGACCACCATCTCTCCATCCTGAGCATACTGATTGATCTTGTATAAGTTAACTACCCTTCTTTGTCGGCTAGGTTTTTCTAGATCTTTAACGATCCTTCTCCAGAAAGGGCTTTCGATGGTTTTAGGCTCTAGCTCTTCTAGTAATAATTGCAGTTGATAATTGCTAGGGCCGGTTTTTTTGGTCATTTTTAGTAATTTAATTTTTTTAATTTCTTGGTTTGATCTTAAATAAGCTGTTCTAATTCCTCAATCTTTTCATTGAGAATCTTTACGCTCTGCAGTAAGATTTCTTTATTAGATAAATGTCCCCAGCTCTCTAGGCTGAAGATTAAATTGCCAGTCTCTTCAAAACTGATGTTTTTGTCTAATTCTACACATTTCTGGCAGAAATGGCAGTCGTATAGATTATCTTTATTTACAGTTATTTTATCTCCTTTCAGATTGAAAATCTTTTGAGGACAGGAATTAGCGATTCCTTGAGCGTCTTTAACATTACCAATTTTAATTTGCGGTTCGGGTTTGAAGATAGCTAATCCGGGAATCCATTTAGCATGATCTTTTCCTTTTCCTAAGACTGCAGTCATCTGCAGGTCAACTTTTTGTTTAGCTAGTAATTTAGTGATGGGCATTTTTGGATAGACAAAGGTACAGCCTGAATCTGAACTTTCTGCATCTTCAGCATAGACATAACCTTTCTTTCCTACTTTAAGAGTCATTTTTAATTCGCACTGGGCACAGCCAGCTCCTGCGCATTTACATTTGCTCTTTAATTGATAACTCTTTAAGTCAGTTTTAATGGGAATCAGACCTAATCTTAATCCTAACATCTCGTCATATAATGCAGAATTGTTATCTTTGATCTCTAAATCTTCTACTGCCAGAGTGGGAACTTCTTCAATAATGGTCCTTCTGATAGTATTAGCGAGAGTTTCACCTATACCTTTGAATAATAAAGTGACTTTATTCTTTTTCTTCTCTTCTTTGAGCTTTTCGATTTTGATCATTTTAGATTATTGTTTTATTTTTTTTCTTATACTCTTCGGCCTCTTCTACCACCTCTCATTCTACAGCCGTTATGAGGTTCAGGAGTGACTTCTTCAATTTTTCCAATACGTAATCCCATCCGGGATAAAGCGCGAATAGCAGCTTGTGCTCCCGGTCCGGTATTCATTGGTCCGTTATGGCCGCCTTTTCCTCTCACCCTGATATACAAACCGTTAATGCCTTTTTCTAAAGCGATCTCGCCAACTTTTTTGGCTGCGCCCATGGCGGCAGTAGGTGAACTTTCCAATCGGTCTGCTTTGACCATCTGGCCGCCGCTGCTTCTAGCGATGGTTTCTGTACCAGTAATATCAGTTACGGTAATAATGGTATTATTATAGCTGGAATAGATATGAGCTATACCCCAGCGAATTTTCTGGAAAGTAGGCAGAGGGGCTCTTCTTTCCTGGACAACCATTTCTTTATCGTCTTTCATTTTTAATCAGTTTGATTTAGTTAAATTTACTTCTTTTCTTTCTTAGCTAATCTTTCAGCTTCATTTTTAGGTTTACCTTTAGATTGATAATTTCCTTCTTTTCTGTATTTCTTTTTCTGGTCTCTTCTATCTCCAAACTTTTTCACTTCTACTCTGACTTTAACCGCTTTCTTCTGGAGAATGATCCTTTCTGGATGATCTTCTTTAGCTAGGGTAGATTTTACTTTAAATCCTAACTTATTTTCTTCTTCTGTAGTCAATAAATAAGAGGGAGCAGTAATCTCTTTATCTCCGATAGCAATATGCCTATGGGTAATAAATTGTCGGGCTTGTTTCATGCTTCTAGCCAGGCCTTTCCTATAAACAATACTCTGTAACCTGCGGTTAAGGATATCTTTTAACTCTAAACTTAAAACCTGGTCAGACTCTGCATTTTGAGTAATTAATCCTAAGCGGACGAGTTTATCTAGCATCTGTTTCTTTTCTACTTGAGCTTGAGCGGTTTTATCAGCAATTAATTTTTTAGCGATATCTTTATACTTCTTTAAGAAGGAGGCAGTCCTAAGAATTTCTTTACGATTAGTTAAACCATACTCTTTTTTTAAGATTTTACCCTGTTCAATGTCCTTTCTGACCCAAGGATGCATTGGAGTGGCATACTTCTTTTTTGGTTTTTTAGTGTCTCCCATTTTTGTTGATTTCGATTAAATTTAATTATTTTAATTTATTTATCTTTTACTTTTTGCCTTTATCTCCTTTCCCGCCCTTAGCTTCGCCTTTAGCTGGAGCTGCTCCGGGAGTGGCTGCTTTTTTCTTGACTCCAACTACTTTACCCTTACTCTTCCTGAAATTAGATCTAGTACGCTGGCCCCGTACAGGCAAGCCTTTGATATGTCTGATTCCGATTAAGGTCTTGATCTTCTTCAAGCGTTTGAGATCATTATCCTGAGCGAAATTTAAGTTTCCAGTAAGAAGATGCTTATCCTCACCAGTATCATAATCTCTTCTGCGGTTAGCCATCCAGTTGGGAATGCCACTAGCTAGAGGATTAGCAGCAATCTGGTTTAATTTAATGATTTCTGCTTCTTTAAGCATACCGGCTTGAGTAAGGCGGTCAATATGAGCTAGATTACAGATGGCGTCAGCAAGATTAATGCCGATACCTTTAATATAAGTTAAGGCGAAACGGATCTGTTTCTCTCCGGGAATATCCACATTAGCGATTCTAACAATATGCTTGAAATCTGCTGGTCTGGTTTGGGTTTCGGCCATTTTTGAAATTGTTTTTTTAGTTTTATAATAAAGCCCTGAGAATTCACTGTTTTTCTGACTCATAGTCCTAAAAGCGCGTGAACTCGGACTGATTAGCTTCTAAAATAAGTGGGTGTTTTATAAAGGTTTCGTTTGCTTTCAAAAAAGTGATGATTATTTGAGGTTTATTTGTTCTTTATCTTAATAAATAATTCTATCTTCTTGTCTGAGTCCATAGGATTTGTCACCACCTCTGTTTATCTTGTGGTTCTGTCACTTTTAATCTTTGTTGTAAATCAAAATATACTTCTGCTGGCGTTTTCATAAACAAGCTTCTGTGAGGGCGGATATGATTGTATCGAT
>DATDTM010000016.1:0-34220 GCA_035290865.1 Candidatus Nanoarchaeia archaeon | reverse complement strand
GGGGGGGGGGGTAACGCAAGTTTAAAAGTAAAAACTACTTTTAGAATAAATAAATATTAAAACGAGGTGTTCAAAGATGAAAAAATTATTAATATTGTTAAGTTTGTTAATTGTGGTTTTGTTTGTAATCAGTTGTGCTCCTAAAGAAGTAGGAGAAGAGAGTGCTGAAGAAGAGGCTTTGGCTGGTGAAGCGGTGAAACTCTCCAAAGCGGATCTTACAGGTCCAACCTGTAAAGTGATAGATATATTACAAGTGAATGGAATGAAATTCAAAGGTGTTACCGCTGCTGAAGCTTGTAAACAGATAGGTAGGACTTGTATTAGCCTGGTTACTAGCCGTGTCCAGTATATTGAGGAAGGACAACAAACTATTCATTTCACTGACATTGAAAGTGATTACTATTGTGATTCTGCGGTCTTAGGCGAAACTAAAGAAGATAAAGTAGCTAGTCCGGTTGGTCTAGACATCCGAACAGTCAATCAGGTCTTTTGTTGCAGATAAGATCATTTAATTTTACCCATAAACTTTTCCGCCCAAACGTTTAAATATAAGTACTATTTCTAGTACATATGGTACTAAAATTAGAACATATATTAGGAAGCAAGAATTCTATCTCCGTTTTAAGATTCTTAACCCAAAAACCCAACCGAGCTTTCGGCCTGACTGACCTTTCCCAAGAGTTAAACATCTCCAAAAGCAACCTTATCCGAGTTCTAAGACCTTTAACCCAAGAAAAGTTAGTAATTGAACTGCAAAGCGGAAGGAAGAAAACTGTCCAGATCAACGGAGAGCAGAGATTAATCGAAACTTTATGGAAGCTCTTCATGCAGGAAAAACAGATGAATCTTTCCTCGGAATATAAAAATATTATTGACTTATTTTTCCAGAAACATCAAGACGAAATAGAAGTATTTATCCTCTTTGGCTCAGTATCCCGGGGATTGGCCAAAAAAGATAGTGATATTGATCTCTTAATAATTGGAGACAAAAAACTGTCTGGGCCAATCTTAGAGCTACCTTACCGCTTTGAGCTGCATAATTACACCTGGAAAGAGCTGGAAGAAAAAACCGATTTTGTGGTTTTAGACTGCCTCATCAATGGAATTGTCTATAAAGGAAAGGTATTCAAAATAATCAAAGAATTAAATGCTTTCCCTAAAAGTTACCTCATTTATCGTTTAAATAAGTGCAAAGAATATCTTACCAAATCCAAGAGTTTAAAAGGAGAATCAAAAAAATATTTCCTCAATTTAGCAAAAGTAACTCTCGGAGAAATTAAATCTATTCTCAGAAATAAAAAGACCATTCCAAAGCAGAACCTAAAATCAGAAGCAACGTTTAAAAATATCGCTGAAATTGAGCAAGAATTAGCTAAAGAAGGAGAAAACTTATGGCTGATTTGACCAAAGCTAAAAACCTGTTAAGATCCGCAGAAGATTTATTCGTCAGAAAAGAGTTCGCTGGCGTAGCTGGTCTAGCTTACCAAGCTTTTGAAGTCGGGATCATCGTTTTAAGTGAAAACCTCCAGGAAATTTTAAAAGACCACCTCTCCAGAAGAAAAAAAGCTGAAGAATTGCTTGGAATCCCCACCCAGATGATGAAAAAGATCTGGCGTTATCGCAATGTAGATTTTTACGGCAATGAACGCATCGGTGAAAATAAAATAGAATTAAGTGAAATAGAGATAAAAGAAGCTTTAACTACAGTTAAAGACCTTTTGATAAAAATCGAAAATTTGATCCAAAAATGGAAATTCAAACCATCATAAATAAACTCCATCCTTTAGAACGTAAAGTCCTGCCCTTACTAAAGACAGAGACCAATCTCACCAATCTCATCCAAAGGTCTGGATTAGACGAAACCGAAACTTTGCGCGCCCTGCAATGGCTGGAAAACAAGCAAGCTTTGGAATTAACCTCCACTACCAAAAAAGTTGTAAAATTAGACCTTAACGGTCTAAAATACAGAAAAGAGGGCCTGCCCGAAAAGAAATTTCTGTTAGCCCTCAGTTCCAATTTCCAGCCCATCAGCGAGATTACCAAAAAATCAGGATTAAACCCAGACGAGCTTACCGCCAGTTTAGGAGTACTCAAAAGCCGCCTGGCCATTGAATTAAAAAAAGGTACCGAAAAAACCGCCGAACTAGAAGTCAAGCTTGGTTCCCAAGGAGAAAAAATCAGGAAGGCCGGCTCTTTTGAGGAAGAGTTCCTGAAGAAAGATTTTCCGCTGGATTTTGATTCCGTTCAGGATACAGATAAACTGGCTCTAGAAGAATTAAAAAGAAGAAAAAGTTTTTTGAAGATTGAAGATGAAAAAACAGTTACCTTCAAATTAACTGAGTTAGGTCAACAATTATCCGCCCAGGATCTCAGCGGAGAATTCGTCAATCGTTTAACTCCTGGAATGCTCAAGACCGGCAGCTGGAAAAAACAGCAGTTCCGCGCTTATGATGTGGAGATTAATGTTCCTAAGATCTATGGTGGGAAAAAACATTTTGTAAACCAGGCGGTAGAATACGCTAAAAATGTTTGGATAGAGATGGGTTTTAAAGAGATGAACGGAAAAATGGTCGACACCTCTTTCTGGTGTTTTGATTCTTTGTTTGTTCCCCAAGATCATCCAGCAAGAGAATTACAAGATACTTTTTATTTGGGGGGAAAAGTAGAAACCGGAAAACTTCCAAACCAAGAATTAGTGGAAAAAATTAAAACTACCCACATCTCCGGAGGCAAGACCGGAAGTAAAGGTTGGGAATATCCCTGGAAAGAAGATGAAGCGAAAAAGAACGTATTAAGAACCCATACCACTCTCTTATCTGCACATACCTTAGCAAACTTAAATAAAGAAGATTTGCCCACAAAATTTTTTGCTTTAGGCAAATGCTTCCGCAATGAGGCTCTGGATTGGAAACATTTATTTGAATTTAACCAAACCGAGGGAATAGTCATAGACAAGAATGCTAATTTCCGCCACCTGCTTGGCTATCTAAAAGAATTTTTCAAAAAGATGGGTTTTCCCCGGGCTAGATTTAGACCGGCTTATTTTCCTTATACCGAACCTTCAGTAGAGATAGATGTCTGGCATCCGATACATAAAGAATGGATTGAACTAGGCGGTGCAGGAATGTTCCGACCGGAAGTGGTTATTCCTCTGCTCGGAGAAAATATTCCTGTACTTGCTTGGGGTCCGGGTTTTGACCGCATAATTTTAGATTATTATGCCATTACCGATATCCGTGACCTCTACAAAAACGACTTAAAACAGATCCGCGAGATGAAAATGTGGTTAAAATAGAATTAAAATAAATTTAAAAAAAATAAAAATAGCTAAATCCAAAAATGCCCACCATCACCATCAACAAAACTGAACTGGAAAAATATCTTGGTAAAGTCTTGCCCCTCGAAGAGCTCAAAGACCGCATCAGCATGTTAGGTACGGATTTAGAAAGTATTGAAAACGATCTTATTACTGTAGAAATTTTTCCTAATCGGCCGGACTTGTTGAGCCTGCCTGGCTTCGCTAGAGCTTTATCTAGTTTCATTGGGGTAAAGACTGGATTAAGAGAATATTCGGTTAAAAAAAGTAATTATAAGATCATTATTGATCCCTCAGTTAAGGAATTACGCCCTTATACTGCCTGTGCTATTGTTAAAAACTTAAAGATTAATGATGAAAAATTAGCGGAACTAATCCAAATTCAAGAAAAATTAGCCATCACCCACGGACGCGATCGCAAGAAGTCCGCTTATGGTATCTATCCTTTGGATTCGATTACTTTTCCGGTTCATTATATTGCTAAGGACCCAGCCAAGGTTATGTTCAAGCCTTTAGGCTTTGATCATCCTATTTACGCTAAAGATGTTCCCCGATTGCATCCAAAAGGCAGAGATTATGCTCATTTAACCGCAGGCTGGAAGAAATATCCTTTCTTTATTGATAGCGCAGATAAGGTCATGTGTATGTTGCCTTTCACTAATTCAGAAGATACTGGTAAAGTTGATCTTCAGACTAAAGATGTTTTTATTGAATGCACTGGGAACGATTTTAATAATGTCCTGGTCGCTTTAAACATCATCGTTATTGCCCTAGCCGATATGGATGGAGAAATTTATTCCCTAGAGCTAGATTACGAGAATAAGAAAGTCATCAGCCCAGACTTAACTCCGGAAAAGATGAAATTAGACTTAAAGTATATTAATAAACTGCTGGGTCTAAGCTTAACTCCAGAACAAGCTAAAATTCTTTTAGAAAAAATGGGCTACGGCTATGAGAACGGGATTGTTTTGATTCCCGCCTATCGTGCAGATATTCTTCATCAGGTAGATCTAGCTGAAGATATTGCCATCGCTTATGGCTACGAAAATTTTAAGGAAGAGATTCCCAATGTTGCCACTATTGGCGAAGAAACCCCTTTAGAAAAATTCTCTAGGAAAATAAGAGAATGCTTGGTTGGTTTAGGTCTGATAGAAGTCAAGAATTATCATCTCTTAACTAAAGAAGAGCTGACCTTAAAGATGAATTTGTCCGTCTTAAAGCCAATCGGATTAAAAAACGCCTTGGGAGAGCATAATCACCTGCGCAATTCTTTACTGCCGAGCTTGTTAAAGAATCTTAAGGAGAACCAGCATCATGAATATCCTCAAAACATCTTTGAGATTGGCCGAGTTTTTAATCTAGATAAAAATACAGAAACCGGTATTGGAGAAAAAGAGCACCTAGCTATCATGCTCTGCCAGGAAAAGACCGATTTCACTGCCATTAAACAAATCTTAGATGCTTTAATCTCCGCTCTAGGATTGGAATGCAAAATCAAAGAAAGCAAACAGGACAGTTTCATCCCCGGAAGATTCGGAGAGATTTTAGTTGAGGAAAAGAAAATCGGGATTATTGGTGAGATTTCTCCCCAGGTAATTACCAATTGGAATTTTGCAGTTCCTGCTACTGCTTTAGAATTGGATTTGGAAGGGTTGTTTGGATTGGTTAAGAGGTAAAAAAAATTAAAGAAAGTTTATTCTTTCTTTTTCTTCTCGGTTTTCGCTGGAGATTTCTTCTGCTCTTTACCTTCTACCGCCTGAGCAGCGCTTTTCTCTTTCCGTTTAGGTTTAGCTTCTCTTGCAGCTTTCTGCTGGCTTTTCCTTTTTCTATGCGGACGCTCTCCCACTTTCTTAGGATTAGTAGTCCAAACTGATAAGCCTAACTTCTCGAAAGCTTTTTTGACCTCTTCATGAGATGCCCCTTCTTTCAGTTTAAGCATCTCATTTAAGGGCTCAAGATGTTTGAGATTAACTCTTTTCCTGCGCACATCTCCATCCACGATCACAAAAGTATTGTCAAGTATGTCTACTACTACGCACTTTCTTCCTGCATCTCTTCCCGCGATTTTAAGACATAATCTTCCGATTTCGTAGAGGCTCATTGTGCACCTCCAACCACTTCAGCTCGCGCTTTCAGGCGCAAAATTTGTCTGGTACAAGCAGAACAATATATTCCCCCATATGGCCTTTCCGGACGTTTAGAACTTTTAGGCATATTTTGCATCTTGCTGGGAATTTCTCTGGGAACTCCAATTAAAACCTTTTTGCAATTAGCACAGATAGCTTTGCTTGGCTTTCTTCTATGATAGCGCATTACTGTTCTCCCTCCGGGAGTTTTCACAAACACTCTTCTTAATGTCCTCGACCGATACATTCCTCTGGGCATTTTATTTTACCTCGTTATTTATTATTTAAGTTAATTCCGTTATAATCAACTTATTAATTTATCAACAAACAACTCAGAAAAAGATATTTATTTCCGATCTTCTCTGACCTGAGTTGCCTGCAGATCTGTCTCGATGAGACTTTTATCTTTATTCTCGGGGTATTTTATAAAGATTACGGAAAATAAAGTTAAGATACAGAAAAGTTAAAGATCAAAACTAAAGAAAATCCTGAAAAGCGGCTATCCCTAACCATAAATAGCGGGGATTTCTGCTCTTTTGATTTAACGATAATTATAGCAGATTTTAACTTCTGGAACCACCCAATCGATATGTACCGGAACGTCATTTTCTCCGCCCATCCCCTTACTGTTTCCGTTAGCGAAATGAACCGAATCTCCGATCTTTTCTGCTAAGAGGGCACTCCACCCAAACTTTCGCAAAGATTGAGCATTTACCTTAGGATTAACGCCAAAACCTAATTCTGCTAAAACATTATATCCCTCTTTTTGAAATAATAAGGGGGCAATTTTATCTTGAACATAATCTTTACTACCGGCACTTTTTCCCTCTACAGAAGTAAAGCAGCCATTTTCAACATAAAAAGTTAATTCTTCAGCCAGAGCAAAAGGCCCGCCCCAGCCTTGCGGAACAGTAAAATATCCATTAGAACGCTCTCCTTTAAAGACCGGAACCACATAAGTTTCCGCTCCGGGAAGATTGCCATAATCACCTTTTTTAGTTAACATCCCCGAACTCCGGTGAATTAGTTGAGGGTTAATCTCCACTATCATATTCGTTCCTTTTCCAATAATATGTACTAACCCTTTACTTGAATCACTCAAAGCAGCCGCGATTTCCCTGCATTTCCGATCCAAAGCCGTATAATCTGCATTCATCGGACCGTCTTCTGCAAACATACCCAGTGTAAAAGTAGGCATACTGGCAATACGCGTGCCTTTAACCGTAAATTCTCTGCGGAAATCAGTATGGGTCAAAGAAAAAGCAGTCGGTAAAAATAAAACGTCAGTATTACCTCGGCTTGCTAACAGATCTGATTTAAACTTTGATGGTATATCCATCCCGTGCCTAGCTTCATCCGGAATATAGGAATATAAGAAAACTTTGTCTTTTCCTAACCCACTTAAAAATACCTCGTACATTCTTTGACAGAGATCAGTTGAACGCTCAAAAGCAGGTTGGGTTTCAGGAGGAAGATGCGCATCCCATTGTTGACAAACTATTCCCACTATTTCACCATTCCGATGGCCCATATTCACTTTTAACATATTCATAATTGCTTGATCGGTGGGATTAGGAATCATATTAAATCAGTTTTTTAGCAATAGTTCTTATTTATATTAATTTCTATACTTGGGTACTAAACAGAAAGTTAAGATTTTAAAAAACAACTAAAAAAATAAAAAGAAAAAAACCAAAAACTCCTAACTCCCGCAGCTAGCCGCTGTAGATGCTCCCGCAGTATAGCCGAATCCAGGCTGGTACGTTTCTGTGCTCAATTGCTGCCCGCATTCTGCAGGTGCAGTATTGAAAGCAGCACAGACTAATTTCAGGTACTCTGCTGGAGACCTTCCTGAATTGACCATCTTGCCGTTAAGTACTACGCTTGGCGAACCCTGCACCCCGTACAATCCATTATCAGTCTTATAGATATTGAATTGGGGAAACTGGCCTCCGTTCCAACTGCTCTGATCGTTAAACAATTCCGTAACTTTAAACTCTTTATCTGCAGCAGTAATGCATTTGTCCAGCTTGGCAGAATCAATTCCAGTCATGCAGGCAGTGCTTTCTCCTTTATCTAAGAAGCATTTCAGATAAGTTAAGAATTTAGCTTTCTGCTCTTTCTGGATGCAGTATTGTCTCAACTGTTCATCTAATTCTTTCTTACCATGCATGGCATAATCCACAAATTTAACTTCAAAACTGATCTTGTCTTTCAATAGTTCCACTACTGGAATCATCCCTTTCTCTGCCTGGGTTCCGTAAGGGCAATGGGACATCACAAACAATTCTACTTTAGGTTTATCTGCTTTGACCAGATCCTGAACAGCTTCTTCCGAAGCAGCTGCATCTGTTGAACTATCAGTCAAACTGCCAATCTCCTCTACTTTGATTCCCTGAGGGAAAAACAATTTCCCGTCTTTGGTGATATAGCTGTTAATCTCCTTTCCAGACAAGCTTAGTATTACATTATACATTCCATTTTCTTCTTTCACTTCTACTAATTTCGCTAGGGCCTGACCTTGAAGTAATTCTGTATTCACAAAAGCTAGGGTTTTGGTTCCCGCTTCTTCTGCAGATAATTTGCTTCCAGGGAAGAAACTGTTCCAGGTTAGAACAATCAGTATCGCTAACATTACCCCGCAAGCAACTTTCCAGGGATTGAACTTCAGCTTGGCTCTCTTATCAGAATGTTCAGAAGCTCCCCCTAAATGTTCAGCATGGTGCTCTGCATGATGCTCGTGGTGGGGCTCATGCTTTTTCTCAAAATTTTCTTTCTCAAAATGAGTCATGGTTAATTCCTCCTTTTTTTAAATTGTTTTTATTTAAAGTATTCTTTTTAGCTTTTCAATAAACTGTCAACACTTTCCTTAAAGCTAAAGAAAAGATTAAAGATAAGATAATATAAATTCCCAGCCAGCCCGGCTTCCAGCCAAAGATCTCAAAACCACCCAGCGGCTTTAAGGGCTTGTAATCGATCCTAATTGATTTTATATCTGAATGAAGATAAGTGTCCATGGCCGGTTCAGTTTTCAATTCTTTGGTAATCAACACTTTTTTAGATTGTTCCTGATTACCAGTTTTAATCTTCAGCAGATGTTCTCCTTCTGTACTCTTCAACTGCCAGCTGGCCTTTCCTTCTTTGATTTCCTGTTTCGCAGAGCTAATCAATTCTGTTCCCTGATCCACATCCGCCAGCAATTCCGCCCCTCCTTTCACTCCTTCTAAGAATTCTGCAGTGAGGTTGAAAGTTTCTCCAGGATAGATCGGCTCATAGCTGAAAACTGCCGCCATCCAGCCGAAGATCAATAATACTGGGATCATGGTAATAAAAGTAGATTTGAAAGAGTGTTTCATATACTCAAAATTCTGTTTCATCATCTCTTTCTGCATTCTCATCATCTCTTCTGGCTTATCTTTCAACTCTTTGATTTTATTTTGAGATTCTTTCTGCTTATCTTTCATCTCCTTCATCAACTGCTGGTTAGTCATGTACTTATAGACTAAAGTTATCAGTAAAGAGACAAATAAAGCCAGAATAAATATCGCCCAGAAGGGACCTAGAGGTAATAGCGGTCCAAAGACATAATCTAAAAAACTGTACCAAGCCATGATTTTCTTACTTTTAGATTAATCCTATATAAACATTATGGATTTTATCTGGAACGAGAAGAATTTAGCAGAGTGTATGCTTTTCAATGCCTAAAATATAATCTAAATTCTGTTCCAGACCGGGCCAGTTCTCTTTCTAAAGTCCCGGGGACCGCCTCGCTGGTGCTGTAAAACAGAGCTGATCCTTTTTCAGATCTGGTTGAAACATTAACATAACCTTTTTCAGCTCTTCTCCCCTCTGAAGAAGACAATTCTACTAAAGCTTTGACTAATTGTAATCCTAATCCACCCCCTTCCCGGGAAGAATACTCCCCAAAGATTTCCGGCAATCTTTCCGCAGAGATAGGATTTCCCTCTCTATCCATGATTCCCGGACCATTATCTCTTACCACTAGTAACCTCTCCTCTGTCCCTCTCGATATTTCAATATCTACAGACACTTTTCTTCCTCCCGCTGGTTCAGGCACATTTTTTAATAATTGATAGAGGGAGATATATTCTCGGCTATTAATGGTCTTATATTCAGGAGTGCTATTGGTTACTGTAGGTATTACCGGTTCAGTCATCTCTTGATACAATAGATCACTCAGCTGCGAGATTGGTATTCTCGTAACATATGCTGGCGCCCCACCTAATCCCAAATCAGCCATCGCTAAAACTAAAGCACGATAATTGGTATAATTCCTAAAGAAAGGTTCCGGCATCCTAGCCACCCCGTCTTTATAATATAAATCACCGATGCCTTCAAAAATACCCGCAAGATTATTCAGGTCATGATCAGAGATTCTTAAAGCTAATTTCAGGTTTTTTCTTCTGGCTTTTTCTTTATGTTCAGCAGCAAATTCCTGCACAGAACGGGAAAACCGCTCAATTGCTTTTAAATTTAAAGTATCCAAGAATGTTTTTTCATCATCTTCAGTCACTGGAAAAGTTATTCCGAACCTGAACATATCCGGAAGAATCTCTAATGCCTTCCTGCCAAAGACATAAAGTCCAGCTTCAAGGGCACAGTCGGTTGCTGCAATCATAATCTTTTTTATCGCTTTAAGTTAAAAACATCTCTAAAACCGCTTCTCTCTCCAGAACATCTTTCACCAAAAATAAAAATAATTTTTAAATCTATTAAATCCTACTCCATGAACTTTCTCATCGCTGGGTGCATATCCATCATGTGATGCTTGGCAATATCTTCATATAATTTGTAGACGATCATTACCGCCAAAAGAATACCTGTACCTCTAGATAAAGCTCCAGTAAGGTCTGCTATAGCCGCTAATAATCCCACCGAAGCTCCTCCTACAATAGTCAAAGGCCAGATATACCTATTCAGAACCATCTCTAATACCCGTTCGTCCCTTCTGAACCCAGGAATCTGCAATCCAGAAGATAGAATTTGTTTTGCCTGGGATTTCGCATCCATATTAGCAGTCTGCATCCAAAAGATAGCAAACACTACTGATCCAACCATGAATAAAAGGATATAGAATAAAGCCTGAGCCATCATACTCCAGCTAAAACTGCCTTTGATGATGTTTGGAACTAAATCAGGATAATTAATCCAATAAACAAACCCGCTAATAGGAGCGTTCCCGGAAAAAGTTCCCAGCCAGGGATGTCCCCAACGTTCTAACAAACTTGCCACTAGCTGAACATTGGCCATCAAGGCTGCCATTAAGATAACCGGAATGTTGGAAGTATAAAAAAAGTTTAAAGGCCATCTGATGCTATATCCTCGAACTCTGCCGAAAGCTAGGGGAATTTCAACTTTCATCGCCTGGCCATAGACGCAGATCATGAAGACTAAAACTGTAGAGGCTACCGCGGCAAACTGCAAGGCTGCAGTAGTCGCATCTCCTTGGGATAAAGACTGAAATAAAGCCGGGATCGCTCCCGCAGCGATTTCTTGATTGGTTGGACTAGGTAAGAAGTTAAGTGCCCGAATGAATATCTGTTGAGCCACTCCGCCGGCGATAAATAAACTGATTCCCGAACCAAAACCCCATTTGCTGATCACTTCATCCAAAAACATGATCACAATTCCGCCCAGGATTAATTGAAAGATCAACAATAATTCAATCTCAAAAAACAGGGGTGTTCCTGCTAGAGCCGGATTCGGCGCTAAACCCCCCATAAAAACATAGATGGCTCCTTCGAAAATGATAAAGAATATTGATAATATTTTCTGTAATCCCTGAAATTTTCTTCTTGATTCGACATTGGTCATATCCATATTCAATATGCCTGTTCCCACCAACAGCTGGAGAACAATAGAAGAGGTTACGATAGGGCCTATTCCTAAAGAGATGATACTTCCAAAAGAAGCGCCAAGAATGATAGACAAAAATTCAAATTGTTGTAAGGCATTATCTCCTAGCCCGAATAGGGGAACAAAACCCATCACAAAGAAGATCACTAAAACCACTAAGGTCCATTTAAGTTTTTCTTTAAAAGAAAGCTTTTTTTGCAGAGGACTCCTGACTTCCGGCAGGTGACTGATAATTGTATCTAGGAAAGACATTTTGATTATTATTTATTTAGTTATAATATATAAATGTTCTTAATTATTCTTAATTAAGTTTAATTAAATAATTAAATAACTAATTCTATTTCATTTAGGAAAAATTATTTCTCCGCCCTTGCTCTTGATCTTTTCTTCCACCTGGGCAGAACACTTAGGAACTGTTATTTTCAATTTTAATTCAACTTTTCCAGTACCTAACAATTTGTTATATCCTAAATCTTCCAGATTGATCTTAAAATGATCCCCTTCCTTTTTAGCCAATCCTTGCGCTACTAATTTATTAACCATATTTTTAGTAAAATAACCTAGATTGATAGCTTTTTCTTGAGTTCTAGACTTGCTGATAAAACCTCGATTCTGACCGATAAGTCTAGCCTCTGGATTAGTCTTCTTCTGTCCTGCTCTTTTACCTGATCCAGCATTACCTCTACCCCCTCTAGAGCCAGCTCCTCTTCTTTTCTTTCTGCTGCCCCAACCATGGGTAGTATGCCCCATCAGTTTCCGATGTTTTTTCTTTTTGTAAGTAACCATTTTAAAAATGTTTTATTATAACATCCTCTTGATCAGATCATTAATTTTATCTCCCCGATAGCCTAAAGCTCCCCCGGTATTGAAAGCTGCCTTGATTCCTTTTCTGCCGAACCCTTTAGTGGGAGGACTTAACCTAAAATAAGGTTTGTAATGTTTGCCATTAAAACTTAAGCTTTTATAAGTATAAAGATTTTTACTATCGGTATTCCTGCTCAAAAATTCTACTCCCCGTTTAGCTACTAATTCTTTGAAGGTAGCTTCATCAATCTCTCCCCAGGTCACAAAATCATTAATTTTAGCGATCATACCCAGGTTAACCCCATTTTTAGGGATAACCACGGCCTGGTTTTTCCGGCTTAATTTTAATAGTTCGAAAGTTTGTTTTATCGGATGAGACTTATTCACCAATCCTCTCACTAAAACAATTATGACCTTTTGAGTGTCATCAGCAGTATTCTTAAAAGAAATTTCTCTCTTATTCTTCTTTACACTCCTTTCAGTTTTCAGGGTTTTTGTCCCCATCTTTTGATTTTTTTCTGTTTTCATTATTCTGTATTTCTCTAAATTGTAATCATTTATTCTTTAACTTTATTCTTTAGCTTCAGCTAAAATCGCTTCAGTTTTCGCTGCTTCCGGCAAAGTATCTGGCAGAATCTCTTTTAAATCTACTTTTTCTGCCTCATTTTCTTTTAATTTTCCTTCCACTATTCCTAAGTTAGGAATATCTTCTGATCTGATCTTCATCTCCGATAACTTTTGCAGAGCTGCCATTAAAGCTTTGATTAAGTTTAATTTCACCCCGGTTTGTCCGGAAGTCTTGCTCCAAACATCTTTCACTCCCGCTAAAGCTAAAACTTTAGCACATTCTTTTTCTACACATAAGCCCTTACCTTTCGGTGCCGGGATTAAGGTAATAGTTGCTGACCCACATTTGCCGGTTACTGCAAAAGGGATAGAATGAGGCTGTCGACAATTACACTGCCAGCTGCCACACCCTCTTCTGATTCTGATTAAGTTTAATCTTGCGTTTCGTTTAGACTTATCTCGAGATGGAACTGTTTCTTTACTTTTACCTACATCCATACCCACATAGCCATTACGGTTGCCTACTACTGCACAGGTTAAGAAATGAATCTTGTTTCCTTCTTTAGTTTTCTTTTGGGTTTGTTTGAATATTCTTCTCTGCCCGCCCCCAAATTTACCTTTAGCCTGACCGATTAATAATAAATCTTCTTCTAGATTAGGAAGTAAAACATTAACTATTTCCTGTTCCTGGATCCGCTCTCCGGCTTTGAAAACATCTTCTATATCCGAAATGGAACCATCTTTGACCTTCAGTCCCAGTTTGGTCCTTGGTTTCCAGTTAGATTCAACTTTTTGTACTTCTTCCAGTCCAGGAACGACAATCTCTTCCGGTAATTTTTCCTTTTTCAGTTCTTCTTTGATTTTCTTGTCCATCTTTGAGTTTTTATTTTGAATTTATTTTTATCTTTTATTATTTAGATTTTATCCTCTTTCTTATTTTTCAATATTTTCTCTTTTACTTTAATAAACTCGCTCTGAATAGTCTCAGGATTAAGATTCTTTTTAAGATATCCGGAAAAAATTTTCTCATAAGCGGTTTTATTCTGTTTAAGATGCTGGGCATATTGAGAGATATGCTGGCCACTAATTCTCTCTTCTGCAGGGAAAATTTCTTTATCTCCATGAGGGATCTGCATCCCGCCATCAATCAATCCTTTCAAGAAAGCGCTTAAGATTCCTTTCTTTAACAATACTTTGAATCCCGTATCCAAAATTGTTTCTGAAAAGCCTTTTTCCAAAGATTTTTTGGCTAAGATTAAACCCGTAAGATAAGCTGCAGGAAGGCTTTTACCAGAAAAGTTCCAGCCATACTTTTTCAGCTGAGATGAGTCTGCTGCCGCTAGTACTTTATCTCCCTGAGTTCCAAACTCTACTAATTGGGCTAAGATCTGATGATTAGTAATTCTAACCACTGCTCGAGGCTTCCTTGCCGTTAAAAACTTAATTCTCTTTCGGTAATTAGTCTTTCCTAATCTTCTTCTTCTGTACAAGACAGTTTTTGGTTTTCTGGAAGTCATTTTTTAGTTAATTTAATTTTTTAGTTTAAGTTTTTATTTTTAATTTTTATTTCTTTTGAATTAGCTTATATTCAGTTAAGTATAGCTTGATATGCCTCTTGTTCCTGAAAAATCCCCCTTTAACTTTCTGGTACAATTCTCGATAGGTCGGGGTCGTAATCAAGCTTTTAACGATTAATTCTTTTAAAAATTCCCGTTGTACTCTCACTCTATTGATCCATTTCCGTTTTCGATCCTCTCGAGCGAATTGGGAGCCCTTTCGGCTGCCTTTACCTTTCTGCCTGCCCTTACTTTTCTGGCGCATAGTTTCTCTGGCTCTACCCCTTGACTGTTGACTAGGATTAACCTTGACTATTTTTCCTACTGCAATTAATCCTCGAATATCTGAACGGGTGATCGCTTTCTGGATCTCTCCTAAGGCCTCTTCAGAAAATTTGATTTTCTGTGGAGATGTTTTCAGGATTTTCGCTGCTAATCTTTTTTTGCTGATCATTTTTTTGATTTTTGATTTATTTTTTAATTTTTATGGTTTGAATTTAAATTCTTCTTATTGTTTTTTAATTAAAGTTTTTTCTACCGCTTTCTTTTGCTCTTCAATCTTCTCTTCTTGTTCACTGAGCTGTTCCTCTTCCGGCAGAGCTTCAATCTTTTTTTCTTTCTGCTCTTTTTCTTCTTTTACTTTTTTAAGTTTCTCTTCTGCTTTCTTTTTCTTCTCTTCTTCTTTTCTGGTTTTAGCGCTGCTTTTTTCCACTTTAGCTTTTTTCCTGGAAGCAAAAGATTCTTCCATCTCTTTGATTCTCTGCTCTATTTTTCTAACGTTGAGCACCTTGATTTTTTTCTCTACCGCTGCTTTTAGCACCGCTAAACCTTTTTTCATCCCTATTTTCGCCAGCACTGCTCCCTGGACTGCCGGATTTAAAGATAATAATTCTTTTAGATTATGCACTAATATCGGCTCAAATCCTGACCGATCCAATCCTCTGATCTCTTTCGGGCCGGAATAGCCAATACTGGGTAATTTTGGTCGGCCATGATGCATTTGGCGCACTTTGGAATGCCTTCCGTGAGGGAAACGCCATCTTTTCTTGATTCTTGCAGAAAAGTTTGATTCTTTAACTACAAAACCTGGCTGTCTCTTCTTAATCTTGTTCCGTAACTCTAATAATTTTTTATCTGGCATTTAGATTACACCTTTTCCGTCTTTGCTGGTGATATAACATCCATCCTGAAAAACCCGGATATCTCGTTTAGTGATTCTGCATAAGTTTTCTATTCTGGAAGCCATCTGTCCTGCTGCCTCTTTATCTACACAACTGACCACAATGTCGCTTCCATTAACTTTAACTTCTACTCCTTTTACTATTTTTATTTTTCTTGGAACAGTCTCTCCCAAAAAATTTTTGACCACGAAATCTGCTCCAGAAACACTCACGTTCATGGGAAAATGGCTGGCACAGATTTTTAATTTATATTGGAAAGGTTCCACTACCCCTTTGACCATCCCTTTGATATGGGCAGTAAAAGTGCTTAAAGCCATTTTTTCTTTTTTAGTGGCCTTGGCTGAACTGATTGTAATTTTACTTTTGTCTATAACCAATTTAACTTTAGGGTGGATAAAATCCCGTTGTACTTCTCCTTTCGGCCCTTTCACTTTTAATACCGCTCCCTGAAGTTCTACGGAAACTTTTTCCGGAAGTACAATTTCTTTTTTTAGGTCTAATTTCATGGTCGAATTGGTTTAATAGCAGTATGCAATCAGTTTGCCCCCGATTTTTTTCTCTTTAGCCAGATCATGAGTCATCAATCCTTGGGAAGTGGAAACTACTAAGATCCCATAGCCTTTAGCCGGAAGATATCTTTTTTCCCATTTTTCGAAATTGTTTTGTTTAGTTGAAAATCTGGGTTTGATCACTCCGCATTGGTTGATATTCCCTAATAGGTTGATCCTTAAAGCTATATTTTGCCCTTCCTCAAATTCTTCGAAGAGGCCGAGATATTTATGCTCATTAAAGATAGTCAATACGTTTTTGATCAGCTTGGAAGATGGTTTTATCACTACCTCTTTCTTCCCTACTTTTTCCGCGTTCATCACCTTGGATAAAGTCGCTGCTAAGGCATCATTTAACATTTTTTAACCTCTAACTATATTTCTTGAATCCTAATCCGATGGCCATCTCCCGGAAACATTGCCGACACAGATGTAAACCATACTTGTTGATATGACCGCCGTTACGTCCGCAGTTCCTGCACTTTAGCAGGGCAATCCCGCAAGACCTTTTCTTCGGCTGGTTAAACTTGATGAATTTCGCTTTCTTTATCGGTTTGGCATCCAACTGCTTGAAAGCTTTTTTATGATCGCTAGTTGTCATCTTAGTTTATCTCCACCCCAAAATTTTTCTTGATGAAATTTATTGCTTCTATTTTAGTAATTTTATGTGTTTTACCAATCGATCTGGATCCAATCTTTTTCTTTTTCACCCTAAATCCAGGACGTTCTAAAGTCACTGCCACTTCCAGACCGATAATCTTTAAGTCTGGATCATATTCCATCCCCTCAATCTCGATATATTCCGGGATCCCAAAAGAGAAGTTTCCCAAATCATCAAAAACTTTTTCTGCAAGGATATTTTCTTTCGCTACCAATAATCGTTTAAGTAATTTATCTGCATCTTTTCTTACTGTAACCTTACATCCGATGGCTAATCCCGGTCTTAATCCCCAGCCAGGAATCCTTTTCTTGGTGATGGTCTTTACCGGAGTAAGTGGAGTAAGCTTTTTCATCAATATTAATCCTTTTTTAAGCAAATCTTCATTCTTCCCCGCACCGATATTCAGAGTAACCTTAGCTACTCGAATCTCTTTCATCGGGTTCTCGGAAAATTTTGTTTTTTCTGCTTTCATTTTTTTATGGTTTAAGAGTCATTCTTTTTAATTAATTCTTTTTTAAGTTAATCATTGATTAGTCATTTTCAGTTCGATTATCGGCTTATCTTTGCCTAAGACGAAAATATAATCTTTAGCCGTCTCGATCTTTTCTTTTCCTTTAAGATAGACTGCTTCTCCGCCTTTTAATTCTTTTAAGGTTCCGCTGTCGCCGCTATGCTTTCCTTTAGTCAGGAATACTGCTGCCCCCGGCTGTAAAGCAAAAACTTCTTTTACTTCTAATTTGGGCAGGCTTAAGATTAAAGTATCTCCCACCTTAGCTTTAAGATCAGCAATTAGATTTTTGCCGTCATGAAGATGAAATTGAATTTTTTTCCCGGCCAGCATGGTTTTACCCACAATTTTGCAGGGTTTAATCTTACTCTCGCTCTCTTTAATTTCAGCCACGATTATTCTGCCTTTTTGGTCTAACCAAAGTCGATACGCTTTCTTGGTTAAAGGAATCGTAATCACATCAAATAGTCCTACTAAATAACGATGATCTTTTCTGCGCTTGCCATCAACCAAGATTTCATTATTTTCCAATACTTTTTTGATCTCACGCATGGTCGAGGCTAATTTCAGCTCGTCCCTTAAGATTGTACCTAACGCTAGGCCCTGGTCTAAGGGATGCCCTCCCGGATTAGGCCTGGTAATAAAAGTATTTTCTTTTCGTAAGATGATCCAAGTTCTTGGTGAAGCGATTCTTTTTAAGTGATTCTTCATCTTTTACCCTCATGCTTTACTTCTTGTTTTTTTTCCATTGGTCCAGATTTCTTCTTTTTCTGTTCTAATTTTTCTTTTCTTTTTTTATCGCTTAAGTCTAATTCTATAATCATTAGGTTGGAAGGGACTAAAGCTACAATCAATTTAGTTCCATCTTTCTTGATAATTTCTATCCCGCTGACGAAAACATGTTCACGTTTAAGATCGATCCTCTCCACTTTTCCCTCTTTCTTCCGGAAACTTCCCTGGATTACTTTTATTTTATCTCCAGTTCGGACTTGGATCGCCCTGCTGGCATACTTTTTCCGCAGATCCGCAGAGAGGTGCACATGCATAAACTTTTGTTTCTGGTGCAGAGGGGCATTATGCCTGAACTTGCGCTGTTTGCGCACCTGGCTGCTGCTGTTCCATTTCGAAGAGTAATCTTTTTGGACCATTTTTGTTTAATTTTAAGTTTTAATTTTTATTTTTTAATTATAGGATCATATCTGCTAATTTAGCTACAGCTGGCCAACGCTCAGCTACTTCTTTAGCGATGGGCCCTTTCAATAAGGTTCCTTTAGGATTGCCTTTCTCATCTTTTAATACTACTGCCGCATTATCCTCGAACTTGACTCTGGTACCGTCTGCTCTGCGGAACTCTTTTTTCTGCCTGACGATTATCGCCGGAACAACCTGTTTCCGCATCTCTAATTTACCTTTTTTAACTGCCGCAAAGATTCGATCTCCTACCCCCGCAGCCGGTAACCTTCCCCGGGAAGTCTTATGCCCGATGACTGAAATTATTTTCAGCTCTTTAGCTCCGGAATTGTCGCAGACGTCCACTCTTGCCCCTAAAGGCAATGATTTCGGAACGTTACTGGTTAAAGCTTTCATTTTTTAGTTTTTATTTCCGTTTTCAGGATTGTTTTTTGGATTTATTCTTTAATTATTTTCAAGATGACATGATGTTTAGTCTTGCTTAAAGGTCTGGTTTTAGCTACCAGTACTTCAGCTCCGATCTCTGCATTGATACAGGTTGGATTATGCACTTTGATCCTGCTTCTTCGCTTCTCAAACCGCTCGTATTTCTTGACGAAATATTGTCTGGTCCATTCTACGGTAGCCGTATGCCCAATATCTTTCTTGATTATTTTTCCTCGAAAGAGCTCTTTCTTTACATTGATCTCCCCATGGAAAGGGCATTTCTTATCGGTACATTCTTTCTCAGGAGCTTTCACTCCCAACACTTCTGTTTTCGCTTCTGTTTTCATTTTTTAAACCTAATCTTCTGGAATTACTTTTATTTATTATTTTAAACGATGATTATCTTTCTTATTATTTTTTGATCCTCTCTTCCGGCCTACCGGAAATTTCTTTTCCCCTCAAGACCAAGCCCGACTTTACTAAACGTAAAGTAAGGTTATTTTTAAAGAGGATTTTCTCTTTACCATGAGAATCTTTGATCCTCAGGGTCATCTTAGTTTCGTCGATGATTTTGCCTTTCAATCCCAAATTGCTCTTGTTTTTGGAATCTATTATTTCCATCTCTTCCCCGATTAATTCCAGGGGATAGGCTTTTTTGCTCATTTTGACTTTAAGCGCAGATTATTTCTGCACTTTAATATGATCTTTATATTTTACTTGATTTCAATGGTCTCTTCAGGGAACCCCAATTCTGCCAAAGCTTTTTTCATTCTGGATTTATGGTCGCCTTGAAGTTCGATCCGATTGCTTTTAGCTGTGCCCCCACAGGCAAACTTCATCTTCAACTTTTTCAGGATCTCTTCCATGTTCGCTTCTTTTCCCATCCCATCAATTACCGTATATTTTTTGCCGAATTTTCGGCTCTCAATGCCTACAGTAATTTTTTGCTGTTCCCGTGCGATTGTTTCACAAACGCAAAGGTCTTGCGGTAATCCACATTGATTGCAAACATCTAACATCTTTAATTATAATTTAACCTCTTTTACTTTTTCTTGAGTAAGTGTAATTATTCTAGCGATATTCTTCTTCACCCGCCTGACTTTTCCTGGACTGGAAGGATTAGCTCCGCTGGAAGCTTCCACTCCCAATTTTAACCTCTCCTTTTTTAATTCTATTAACCTATTCTGTAACTCTTCTCCGGATAGACTTCTTAATTCTTTGGTGATTTTCATTTTGGTTCTTCGGTTAATTCTGTTGTTGCTTCTTCATTAATCTCAACTGCTTCCACTGCCAGTTTCTGATCTTCATTTTCAGTTTTTACCGCCACTGCTTTTTTTTCTTTTTTCTTGGCTTTAGGTTCTTCTCCAACCACTTCTTTTTCGACTTTAACCAGCTCTCCGGTTTCTTTTTTCTTGCTGCTTTTCTTAGCGGTTTTAGGTTTAGTTACTTTCGCTCCTGCAACCCCTTTCTCAATAATCTCTTCAATTACTTGTCTGGGTTCATCTAAGATTTCCACATTATCCGGTAATTCTAAATCCGGAGGCATGATCGAAACTTTAATTCCTACAATCCCGCTTTTCAATAAGGCTGCAGTATGCGCTTTTCTTACTCCGTGCATAGCAATATCCCCGCATTTCTTCAGATAACCCTGATAAAAACGCCAGCTTTTTGCCCTGGCACTGGGGATTTTCCCCGAAAGCACAATTTCTATCCCTAAAGCTCCGGAATTGATCACATTTTCCATGATCTTATGGCCTACTCCTTTAAATCTCGCTGAGCCGAATCTTTCCAAGGAGCCGGCAATTTTATCTGCTACAATGATCGGATCTAAAAAGATATTTTTCACTTCATTGATCTCTATTTGAGGATTTTCAAGTTTGAATTCTTTTTTCAGAGTTAGGGTTAATTCTTTGATGTTGGTTCCTTTAGGGCCAACAATTAAACTGGGTTTGCTAGTTTCAATAATAATTTTCTCACCCATAGGGATTTTCTTTAGCTTGATTGAAGATAAACCAACTTTGCTCAGTTTACTCTCTATAAACTTCTTGATATAGTACTCTTTGGTTTTCTGGGCCACAAATTCTCTTTCAATCATGCTTTTTCACCGACTGATTTTTTCAGTTTAGGATTATTTTGAGACTTATTTTTTTCCTCTTTCTTTGCTTCTTTATTAATTCTCTCCTGAACTTCTATTTCCAGATGGGTTCTTTTAGTTGCATAACGCATTCTTCCTCCAGTTTGAGGAATAGCTGCCCGGTTGGCCACGATTTTAGTAATTTTCAGGTTGTTTACGTTCAAGCCTTTAACCTGAGCATTCGCCTCTACTGACTTAACCATCTGTAAAAACTCTTTAGCTGCTTTCTGAGGAAATCTTCCTGCAGACATTCCCGGCTTATGCCCTAAATCTTTGGTATAGCGATAGGAAGGCACTGCTTTTTTAAGTGCAATAATATCTTCTAGATACTGTTTAGCCCAGCCGGTTTTTTTATAGCGCAGGCTTCTGCTTAATTCTACACTTTGTTTAGTAGAGATGGGCAGGTTTAAACCTTTAGCTTTAGCTATATGTTCTGCTCCGATTTCCCGCGGTTTGTATTTGCTGGCCATTTTTATTTTTAGTTTTTTTTAAATGTTTATTTTTTAGTTCTATCTCGCCGAGACAGATTTACTGGACCTGGTAGCTCCGATACCTGCTGCGCTGTGGGTAACTCCTTTTCTGGTATGGGAAAATTCTCCCAGACAATGCCCCAATAGCTCCATGGTGATTAGCACCGGAAGGAATTCCTTACCATTATATACTTTGATAGTTTTTCCTAACATGGAAGGAATGATGATCATATCTCGATTATGGGTTTTGATTTCGTTTTCTCCTCGTTCGATTTTTTTTAGGAAGATTTTCTGCTGAGGGGTAAATCCTCGTTTCAGGTAGCGCCTTTTTCTGGACTTGATCAAAGCAGCGAAAGTAGTCAGATCCATCTTCTTCAATTCTTCTTCAGTTTTTCCTTTCCATCTGAATTCTTTAGCCATTTTTAGTTATCCTCAGTTGTGTGTTTTTGTATTTTTTGATTTGTATTTTTGTTGGTTATTTTTTATAAAGTTAATCTAGGTTTTGGTTCGATCCATAAATTTTACCATAGCTGTTGGTAGGGAGCCAGAAGAACTCTCCGACGGGCCGGTAATCGACTAAAGGATAATCCTCTCCGGTTCTCGTTCCTTTTAAAATATACTTCATTTTAACTTCTCCATCAGACAATTCAACTTCAGGATCGCACAAAAACTCGTATTCAACTAGCTCCTGCGGCTCCGAATTTCGTAGCGTATCACTAACTTTACTTTCTTCAACATGGGAAACAGAACATCCGCTAACCAAACTAGCTAAACCCACCATTCCCGGTAAAATCATCATTTGAATTAAATTTTTCATTTTTCTATCTTTTTCTACCCGTCCTTCTTGGAGCGATCTTGCCGACTTTCCTTCCCGGAGGTGCACTCCTTGGAGACTGAGTTGGTCTTCCTTTAGTATGTGAACATTTACTTCCGAAGGGATGATCTACTGCGTTCATGGAAACACCGCAGACTTTTGGATACATTTTATTTTTAGCCCGCATTTTCATATAACGTACTCCTGCCTTCAGGAACGGTTTTTCGCATCTTCCCCCGCCAGCTACAATTCCTATCGCTGCCCGGCAGTCAGGTAAAAATATTCTTTCTTTGCTGGAAGGTAATTTTACCCTGATTCCCTCTTCAGATTTAGAGATGATCTTAGCAAAACTACCTCCTGCTCTAACTAATTTTCCCCCATCTCCAGGGTTAAGTTCTAGATTATGTACGGAAGTTCCCTCAGGAATATCTTTTAAGGCTAAAACGCTTCCGGTATTAGGAAAAGCACTAATATTATTAGTATTAACCCTATTATTGTTATTATTATTTCCAACTCCAATTTCAGCACTTCCTACTGAAACTGCATCTCCTACCTTGATTCCGTCTGGAGCGAAGGCCAAGCTTCTCTCCCCATTACCATAATTCACTTCCATTAAAGGTGCGCTATGCCCAGAGCAATGCACTAAATCCATCACTCTGCCCTGCGCTGGCTGAGGATAATGTTTTACTGCTCCTTTGAATCTGAAACTAGGTGAGCGAAAGGTTAAAGTTCCCCGTCCCCGTCTTTGCTGGATTAAGTTTTTACCCATTTTGTTTTAACCTGAAATTAATCTTAAATTAAATCAGCCCCAATTCTGCGCTAACGTCTGAAGCCAGATTAGCTGCGCTTAATTTTACTGTAGCTCTTTTCTCTCCATTAAAAGAGTTCTGTATATTTACTTTGACTACTTTCACTTTAAATAATTCTTCCACTGCCCGTTTTACTTCCGGTTTGGAAGATTTAGCATCAACTATAAAAGTTAATTTATTTTCAAATTCTATCTGTCGGATAGATTTTTCGGTGGATAAAGGCCGTTTGATGACTCGATAAGGATCAAATTGATAATCTGCTCCGCCAGTATTCTTGCCCATCTTTTGTCCTTTATGTTCTGCTGAAACTGCTTTAGCCTCAACTTTTACTTGAAGCTCTTTCTTCGCTACTGCTTTCTTCTCTTTCTTTTCTCTCAGTCCAGTTGCTTTTTTAGTTTCAGTGGTTTTGGCCATTTTCAGTTAAATAATGATTTTAAATTTTCAATTGCCGGTTCGGTCCAGATGGTTGCTCTTCCTGCCTTTGCTCCCGGAGCTAATAATTCTGCATTCAATCCTTTTACTGTAACTACATCTACACCCGGAATATTTCGGGCAGATTTCAGTAAAGGGCAAGTCTCTCCCACTACTATTAATAGGCCCTTTCTGCGCTGATATTTCCTTCCCCTATTTTTACCTACACCAGCACGAACTTTTTTTACCTCGGCCCGTTCTAAATCCTCTTCAAAGCCTAAAGATTCTAAAGTTTTGATCACTTCTTTAGTCTGATTTTCTTTCTCAAAGGAAGCGTCTAAAAGGAAAGGATAATCTGCTGGAACTTTATGACCCCGCTCTAAAACCACTATTTTATTGATGGTAGCTGCAATCGCTGAACGAATCGCTTTTCTATTTTCTTTCTTATTGATTTTTTTATCTAGATCTTTTTCTGCATGAGGTGGATGTGCTCTTCTACCCCCGGTAGTTTGAGGGGAAAAAGTTCCTACCCAGAACATTCTGGTACCTCTCTTGCTTAAAATTTTACGATTGACTCTGCTGATACCGAAACCATAACAGCCTCGATAATCTCTTCTTCTCTTGCTAACTTTACTAGAATGTCTGAAACCTGCTAAGGGGCTAGCCCCATAATTTTGACGGGCTGCACTTTGGATTGCATGCACTGCCCTTCTGATTAAGTCTGGGCGATACTCTTCAGAGAACTGACTAGGCATTTCTCTTTCACTAACTTTCTTTTTCACCTGGTTAAAAACGGGTAATTTCATGTTTGTATTTTATTTATTTTCTATGTAGATAAGTTATTTCCGGAGCCTCTTTTGGCTTTTTCTCATCCGGCCTGATCGATTCGATTAAAACTACCGGGCGTTTTACTGGCCCGATTACTGAACCATATACTAATAGATAGTCATTCTTGACTAAACCATAATGTTTGAATCCCCCGGAAGGGTTAAGATCTTTAGTTTCATTACCTATTTTCATGATCACTTTATTATATTCAGTCCTCAAATGATAGCCCATTTTACCTGGTTGAGGGACGGTATACAAAATCCGGTTAGGATGCCAAGGACCTAAAGTTCCGATTCCTCGTTTGGTTTTCTCAGCTTTATGCTGTCTGATCGGTACTCCGAAACGTTTTACCGTACCCTGAAAACCTTTACCTTTAGAGATACCATGCAGATCTACCTGTTTTCCTGCTTCTAACACTTCTGAAACTTTGATTTCTTTGCCTAATTTTTCTTTAGCATAACTTAATTTTTCTTCTTTAGAACCGCCTAAAACTATCTCTAACACTTTCGGCTTCTTGGTGCCGATACCGGTTAATTTAGGAGAAGAAGCGGCTAATAATCTTAAATCCACAAAATCTTTGACCTCTTCAATTTTCTTAATTGCTTTTTTAGGCAATTGGATGGTTCGAGCAATTTCTGGAGATAATTTCTCTGCCAGAATTGTAATTGATTTTCGTAAGCCATAGATAGAAGAAGTATAGAAAGAAACTCCGATGATGGTTAAAGGCGGGCATTCAATGATGGTTACGGGAGCAATGATATTTTCGCCTTTGGTCGCGGATTTGG
Organism: Candidatus Nanoarchaeia archaeon; assembly: GCA_035290865.1. Taxonomy (GTDB): domain Archaea; phylum Nanobdellota; class Nanobdellia; order Woesearchaeales; family GW2011-AR9; genus DATDTM01. Next base: position 9,208 of record DATDTM010000016.1, on the reverse strand, counting down.
GGCGATTATCTAAAACCTGTAGGTGGGTCATGCCTGCTTTATAGCCGATAAAACCTAATAATTTGACTTTATTACTATTTTTAGACCAGGTTCTAATTCTAGCTAAAGAATGTTTCGCACGCTTTCGCGGCCAAAACTGCATACTCCCATGTCTGGGATGACTAGCTCCGCCCATTTTATTTCATCCGTAAACAGCCTTTACCTGGATTCCATCTCAAGAACCATAAGGAACTGCTGATGGTCACCTTTTCAGGCCATATTAAATCATAATCATTTCCTTCCCTCTCGGAAAGCAGTGTGATTATAATCTACCTTTGCTCTAGCGCAGAGGCTTATTTATAAAGATTTCTATTTTTTAGATTAAACAGAAAAGTAACAGAAGTTAAGAAAAATTTGGAAACATAACTATCGTTGAAAGAAAAAAAATTCTTATCCCCTCCGACTATCCACTAATCCTCCCCGAACTACACTAACCGCAGGTTCAATCCCCTCACTTCTTTCCACTAAAATAGTATCATGTCCAGAACCATGAAAATCCATCTTCACCCATCTTTTCTTGCCGCAAGAACAAATTAATCTTTTGTAATGGTGCCCAGAATCCCATTCAGAATTTAAGCTGCTGAACTCTTTCCCGCAGCAGGGGCAGACTAATTTCTCTCCCCGCTGTATTTTTCTTAAGACTGAATCAAGATTCATTAAGCGCAGGAATTTAGAGAAAATTTAAATAGGTTATGGTTTATGGGTTTGTTTATGAGCTACCAATTCCAGAATATTTTAGGTACATTTATCCTAGACGAACAGATTAAATCCGTACAACTAGCCAAAAAATCTTCTCCAGAAATAAAATTAGTACCAAAAGAAAAGATTACCCAAGCTCTGGCTCTATTCAAAGATAAAAAATATTTCCCTGATTTTTACCAAAAAAATCTAGAACTAACCAAGCTAGCAATAAAAAAGTCAGTTTCCGAAGATAATTTCATCATCCAAGCCATCGCTAATATTAATGAGTTAGATAAAGCCAGCAATCTGCTTACTAAACGGTTAAGAGAATGGTACGGTCTCTATTTCCCGGAATTAGAACAAAAAATATCTTCCCCAGAAAAGTTAGTGGAATTGATTCTCACTAAAGAACGAAAAGAATTGCTCAAAGAATTAAAGATAAAAGAGACCATGGGCGCAGATTTAGAGAAAGTCCATCTTCAAGAAATCTTAGAATTAGCTAAAAAAATCAAAGAGCTTCAGGATCTGAGAAAAAAGCATGAGATTTATCTGGAAACAGTCATGCAAAAATATTCTCCCAACTTATTGGAATTAGCTGGAGCAACTTTAGGGGCAAAATTATTAGAACTAGGAAAAAGCCTCAAGCATCTGGCCCTGCTTCCCGCTTCTACTATCCAATTGTTAGGCGCAGAGAAAGCTTTATTCCGCCATATTAAGACTGGAAGCAGAAGCCCTAAGTATGGAATTTTATTTCAGCATCCTCTGGTTCAGAATGCAAAGAAAGAAGATAAGGGCAAGGCTGCCCGCATGCTTGCAGATAAATTATCTTTATGCGCCAGATTAGATTATTTTAAAGGCGAGTTTAAAGCTAAGGAGTATAGGAAAGAATTGGAAAAGAAGTTTTCTTGATTACTTTAAAATTTATATTCTAGGTCATACAAATCATTAAATAGCTCTTCTTAAATTAGATTTACTATGAAAGTAGTCAGAGACAATCAGACCTCTTTGCTCACTATAGATCCGATTAGAGTCGGACCAAATACGGCCAATAATTCTTGGGATTTTTTTAATCTGGGTTCGGCCCGGGAAGCGCTGCATAATAAATTTCAGGTAGACGCAACTTACCAATTCTTAAGGACCCATGCAAATCCGCAGGCCCAGAAAATCATACCCTACCCAAAAGATTCCGATTGCCCCGACCCTTTTTCAGATGTAATTCATCTATACCAAATAATACTTTCAGAATTAGTAGAAGATCGAAGATTAACTGATCAGTCTTATCCTTTGGTAGAGGTCAGTGGTGTCCATGGTTTAGACTGGGGTAGAAAAAGATGTTTTTATCCTACCATTTGGGCTTTTTCTAAAGAAGATGAAATTCCGCTTTTCCGCAATTTGGTTGACGGATTGCAGAATGAAGAAGTTTATGCTCTAGCCTGCGCTAAAGAAGCGCCACACAATTATCATCGCAGAGAGATTGATCTCTTACACCAAAAAGATATCTCTCCACTTACTATTGACGATCGGGCCTGGACAGTTTCCGGCAGAAACCTCAAAGATGCAATTGACTTTCTCTGCAATTTCCGTTACCTAAGAACGCACACTAAGTAAAAAATCTTCAATCAAGTCAAAATGCTCGCGACCACCCTCGGTCACAGACCGAGGGCATGACTCGCCCTTCGGGCTCGGGTCGCTCGCAGTATAAAAGCTGAACATTTTGACTAAGAAGTGCGCCACCAATCAAATCAAGTCGGAACTTTGTTCCTCGTGAGTTGCTTAACAGCAACGATTGGTGGAAACGACTTTATTTTAATTACTTCCATCGTATTCCTAATTTTTTATTTCCTAAAAATAGGGAATATTCCCTAAAAATAGGGAAAAGTTTATAAAGTTTGCTTTTGGATCTCAAGTCATGGCTGCTTTGCTCTCCAAAACTGCTGAAAGAATTATCCGCGTTCTGCTAGATGATCCTCTCAAAGAGTTTAAAGAGATAGAATTGATCAAAGCTGCTGGAACTGGGAAAGGCGCTTCTTCAGCACTGATCAATTATTTAGTACAGAAGAAAATATTCTCAATGCGCAGAGCAGGAAGAACAAAAGTACTTTCTCTTAAACGCGATTCTCCTATCTTATTCTCCCTAAAAGTTTTCTTTGACCAGCAAAAATTATCTTCTTTATCACCAAAAAAAAAAGCGGCAATCTTTCTATTCAGGCAAGAGCTGCAGTCTGCTGCGCCTTTGATTATGGCTTTCGGCTCGGTAATCGCTGGCACTTCTACCGAAAAGAGTGATCTTGACCTGCTGGTGGTTTGTTCTGATTTAGCCCTAATCAAACAAGCTAGGGCGAAAACAGAAGAATTGCTTGGTGAAAGATTAAACCTGCACAGCTATACCGAAAAAGAAATCAGGCAATTGATAGATAAAGATACTTTAGTGCAAAAAGCTATATTATCGGGGGCAATGGTAACTGGATATGAATTAGCCCAGTCTTTGTATTCTTCTGTCGAAAGAAAAAAGAAGGAATTAAAATCTAGATTATTTTATTTTGAAGAAAGGATTGCTGCCGCCCGGCGCAATTATCTTCAGAAAGATTTTGAAAGCACCCAGGAGATACTGCAGCAATTGCAGGAACAGCTTATTTTTTACCTGCTTACTAAAGCGGAAATGCCTTACCAGAGCAAAAAAGATGCTGTTAAAGCCATCAAAAAGCTTCCTGAAGGCAAGGTACTGGCTGCTTTAGCCAAAAGCCATTTAAAGCAAAAGATTGATAAATTAGGCCTTCTTCTGCAAGAGCAATTAATAGAAGCGATTTTAGAGGAAGAAGGGTATGGAGAGAGCAAACGAGATTAAGAACGATTTAGAGCGTGCAGAAAAAGCATTGGAATCAGCAGAGCGAAACTTTAAAGAGAAAGACTTTTTTACTGCAGCAAACCGGCTTTTTGTAGCCTGTGAAAGCGCCATTTATGCCTTATTGAAAGTTGAATATGGCTCAATCTCCATCAGCCGGGAAAGGATATTAATCAGATTAAAAGAAGTTGATGCGCACCTGAAAGAGATGTACGATAAAAGCTATGACCTTAGAGTGCAGGCGGATTATGAAAAGAATTCAAAATTGCTGCCCTTAACTGAAGAGAATATACTTGTTCTCTTAAAAGATGTTGTCAGTATGGTCCAAAAAATAAAAGAAGACATCCTAAAAAAAGCGAGTAACAAATGACCAAAATCATCCCCCATAAAATCTTTGAAGTTTATCAGGACCAAAAGTATAATCTTTACACTAAGAGCTTGCTTCCCGGAAAAGCTCCCTTTGAAGAAAAGACTATTAAGGATAGTGGAGCAGAATATCGCGAATTTGATCCCACCAGAAGCAAACTCGCTGCCATGATCAAGAAAGGCTGCACTAATGCCGGCATTCGCAAAGGCGACGTTATTCTTTATTTGGGCTCTTCTCATGGCTATACCTGTTCTTTTGTTTCCGATATGGTGGGAGAAGAAGGGCTGATCTTCGGAATTGATCCTGCGCCAAGAGTAATGCGCGATTTGGTTTTCCTGGCTGAAGAAAGAAAGAATATTGTTCCGGTTCTGGCTGATGCTAACCACCCGGAAGAATATTTAGATAAAGTCTGCCAGGCAGATATTGTTTATCAAGATGTGGCCCAAAGAAATCAGGCAGAAATTTTCATCCAGAACTGCAATTTATTTTTGAAATCTGGTGGATATGGCTTACTGGCCATTAAAGCTCGCAGTATTGATGCCCGGAAAAGGTCTAAACAGATCTTTGAAGAGATCAGAACCCAATTAGAAAAATTATTTGTAGTGATTGATTATAGGATTCTAGAACCTTTTGAGAAAGATCATTGTATGATTATTATCAAGAAGAAATGATATGAGTTTTACCTGCTGGTCTTGATCTAAACCAATTCTTGCACTCAGAAACTTTTAAATACCCACAGAACTTCTCTTCCTAAAAAGAGGTGATTTTAATGAAAGATAATAAAACCAGTCCGTATTTTCCCTATTTGTTCATTCTAGGTGTAGTGGGAATAGTGGCCATAGTGGGATTATTAATTACTGAAGGTCTCAGCGGAGCTTTGATCTACAAGATTGCCATCAACGAATACCAGACTCCTTGCACTGATGATGATCCAGATAATAACTACGACCAATTTGGCATTGTAACTCATGGAAAAGTACAATATGTAGATCATTGTGTGGATGATCGAGTTTATCAATACGTTTGCGCAAGCAGCAATACAGTTAGATTAACCGGCGGATACGAATGTGTCAATGGTTGTTTAGACGGAGTTTGCCTAGCTGCACCCGCAGAAGTCAGTGAATAAGCTTTAATTTTCTTTTTGCTTTTTTTAATTAATCCAATCCTCATTCAACATCTTCCAATGAACCTCACCAATGAAGCCGCATATTTGTATGTTTATTCTAAAGATTTGATCAGCCTGAATAAGAAGCTGAAAGGGCTTTCAGGTAAAGCTGAAAAACACATCTATAAGCATGGAAAGGCAACCTCCGAAGAAGATCGGTTAAAACATAGGACCAAGCATGGAAAAGTAGTGGGTAAAATTCAAAAATTGATGGTCAAGCATAACGAATTGTTGAATAAGTTACGTCATCATCATGTGGCTTATGCCCATGCGCTGAGGGCGGAACATAAGGTTAAATGATAAAGATTAATCTTGCTTAATCTTAATTATCAACTATGCTCGCTACAAAGCTATCTAAGAAAAGTTTAAATATAAAATAGTGGGTATTAATTATATCCGGAGATTATTATGACTAAAAATATTTTTAATTGGGAGTTCAAACCAGTTAAAATTAAACCAATTAGTTCTATTTATGGAACGAAAGAACCAAAAAGAAAACCGATTAAAGGTGGGACAAGAACAAATATGCTTGCAGATAGTGGAGCGAAATGTCAAAAATGTAGGGACCCTCTTAAAGGATTAAAACCACATATTCATCACAAGAATGGAAACCCAACAGATAATAGGTCCGGTAATCTAATTTTAGTCTGTCCTAATTGTCACAGTAAATTGCATAGAAATATGAAATCCAAGAAAAGCACTTCCAAGAAATGTAATACCTGGATCAATCCTCTCACTGGAAGAAAAGAAAAATTTGACCTTCTTAAAATTTAGTGAGCACCTGTCATCAACCGCGATTAACATCTAAGTTACTTAATGCAACAAAAAAATTACTTTTAATTTCTTTTGCGTTCTCTTTCAGTCGTTGGGGGAGGGAATAAAACCAAAATGGTTCAACCTTTCCCCGCCACCCTCAAAAACCCCAAATACAACGGATGCGGCTGTAAAGGTTTCGATAAATATTCCGGATGGAATTGCGTTCCTATAAAGAACGGATGTCTCTCTTTAGGCAATTCCAAGATCTGCATGATCTCCCTTCCCGGCGCTTTTCCAGAAAAAATCAAACCATTCTCTTCTAATAATTTAATATATCCTGGATTACATTCCCACCTATGCCTGAACCTTTCTTTAACTCTTTCCGTTCCATACAATTCAAAAGCAGTAGTTCCGCATTTGACTTCCACTTCCTGACCGCCTAAACGCATATTTCCGCCTAGAGAACTAATCGCTTTCTGTTCAGGCAGAATATCAATTACTGGATGAACGCAATTTGGCTCGATTTCCGTACTATTACTACCAGACAATCCGCAAACATTCCTAGCAAATTCTATCACTGCCATCTGAAACCCATAACATAATCCTAAATAAGGAATCTTATTCTCGCGCGCATAGCCCACACAAAGTATTTTTCCTTCTGCCCCGCGCGAGCCGAAAGCTCCCGGTACGATAATTCCCTGCACCTCTTTTAATTCCTCTTTAACCTTCTCTGCAGTTAAATCCGTAGTATCAATCCATTTTAGGTTAACCTTCAGGCCTAGATGTGTACCCGCATGCTCCAAAGCTTTGATGATAGAGGCATAAGAATCTCGTAAAGTAGTATATTTCCCAGTAATTCCGATGGTTACTTCTTGATTCAGGTTTAGAATTTTATAGACATACTTTTCCCAAGCCTCTCTAGCTTCATAATTATTTTTGACTTTATGCCTTAACCCCAATAAATCAATAGTCTGGTCATCTAAGCGGGATTTCCCCAACAATCCTGGAATGAGATAAATGCTTTCCATGTCATGTACACTGACAACTCTCTCTACTGGGACATTGGCCGCTACACTTATTTTTTCCCGGACTTTATTGATCACTTCCCTTTCGCAGCGGCAGGCGATAATATCTGGTTGAATTCCACAGGCCATCAAGCTTCTTAAGCCTAACTGGGCAGCCTTGCTTTTTTGTTCGCCTAAGAATCCCGGACTTAAAATATAAGTTAAGGCTACCTGACAAACATTTTCTTTCCCCTCTTCATAAGCTAATTCCTGCATGGCCTGGATAAAATAATTATTTTCAATATCTCCTACTGTTCCTCCTACTTCTACAAAAACTATATCCGCTTTAGAATTCAAAGCTAGACTGCGCACAAAGCTTTTAATCTCACCGGTAACATGAGGAATAAATTGCACGTCTCTTCCTAAATAATTTCCCTTTCTCTCCCGGTCCAGGATCTGCTTAAACAATTTCCCTCCAGTAAGATAATTATCTTTGGTTAAATCCAAATGCAGAAACCGCTCATAAGTCCCTAAATCCATATCTGATTCCGTGCCGTCATCCAAAACGAAAACTTCTCCATGGCGGAAGGGGTTTAGAGTACCTGCATCTATGTTCAGATAGCCATCAAATTTCATTATGCTAATTTTAAGTCCTTTTAACTGCAGAAGTTTAGCCAGAGAGGCAGCAAAGATGCCTTTACCTAATCCAGACATCACTGTGCCATAAACCACTACAAATTTGGTCTGGCCGGATTGATATCCTTCCGGAACCGGACTGTAAAATTCATGCTCTTCAGTCTTTTTAGAAACTTCTTCCAGGATTTCGTTCATCACTTTTTCACCCCGGAATGATTCAAGATAGATTCATCTTTAATAATTTTGCCAACAACTGATTGAGGACGAATGGGAAAGAATTTACTAAAACATAAGCTATTTCCATTCCAGAAAAGCTTTTTTATGTTTCCCAAAAACAATTTCGTCTATTAACCCATAAACGCCCTGGAGATCATTTTTAAACTGTTGGGAAGAAATCTTCTCTTTGATCTTGTTCAGACGATCCTGAAAGTTGTACCGTTTGGCAATCTCCTCTTTAATCTGACTTTTATTTTTACTAAGAGGTAAAAGCAGAAAAACATCACGAATATCAGTACTGCGGCAACTAACCATTTTCATTACGATCAAAGCATCTAGATTAATTACTCTGGCTGTTATCTCTTCGAACAAAGTTTTTCCTTTTAGCTTTACGGTTTGAGAATTCGCCAGGATCCAAGCATAATCAAATCTAGCTTTAGTCTGGCGGTCAACCACTTCTCCAATAAGAATATCCAGACTAACTTTAAAGTTATTAGCCATTTTCTTTTCAAGACGTAGGAATTGGCTGGCGTAAAGAAGCTCAGCTTTGACTTTAGAGTAACCCTGTCCTACCAAACCTAAGAAAATCTTTTCAGCAGAGGCAAAATCTTTAACCACTAGATCACAGTCTACTGAGAATCTAGGCAGAGTATAAGCATTTACTGCATAGCCTCCGATAATAACAAATGAATGAGACCTAATCTTTTTCAAAGTTTCGAAGATTTCTTTTTCCCTAAGCTGTAAAAGTTCCATATTTTTTCTTTATATACTGATAAGCGTAAAGATACATCTCATTCTCTTTAGCGCTCTTTAAAGTTTCTGCTAAAGAATCAACTTTAAAGCCTTCTTTAGCAATAAATTTCATTTTTTGAACCGGGATTAAAATCACATATTCTCCGATAGTTGAACCTTTTTGGACATAATTGGGAACACTTTTTTGGTTAAAGAAGCTTTTCCAGTATTTTAAGTCTTTCTTTAAGATTTTGATAAAATAAGGTGATTTCTCTATTCCTCTCTGGAGATAAGAAAAATCAGACCAGATTTCTATTGCGGATAATCCTGTGAAAGCATAATCTTTTTTAGCTTCTTTAATCATTTGTGGCACCCTCCATTCCAACAAATTCTTAATTGCGGTTTCCGGGGCGATGCATTGGTACAATTTCCGGCCTAATTTCCTGATCCAGCCAGAATTCAATAACACCGCAAAAATCTTCTTTCTCATGCTTTCTTTGACCATCCAATCTAAGTCTTTCTGGGAGAAAGGTTCTCTTGAGCCATGCCGGGAAAACAATAAAGCATAAGCTCTCAATCCGTAAGCAGGTATTTCCGTACTCATTAGTTACCTATTTAGTAACTATTACTTATAAACTTATCTGAGCGATTTGTGTTATAGTAAATGACAAAAGTTCTGGTACAGAACGCCATGTCAATTACTATTTAGAAAACGACAGGATAATATCAAAACTTATGTCGTTTTCTATTATTCTCATTTATTTACTAAC
>DATDTM010000015.1:0-21053 GCA_035290865.1 Candidatus Nanoarchaeia archaeon | reverse complement strand
AATGATTTTAATATCACTAACAGCAGTGCAGCAGTAAAAGGGCAGTATTGGAATATAAGTTACGTTAATGTTTCGGCTTTGGTGGAAGGGAATCATACTGTAACTATCTTTGTGAATGATAGTATGGGTAACACCAATGTTACAGAGAAAATAAATTTCTTTGTGGATCGGACTGCTCCTAGCGTAACAGTAAGTTGTTCACCTTCAGCAGCCACTGTTGGAGATATTGTAACCTGTACCTGTAGTGCAACAGAAACAACAGGAAATAGTTCTGGAATAAAAACTAGTGCTAGGTTCTCTGGAAGTGGTTCAGCTTCAGAATCTACTACTGCATCCGGAACTTCTGGAAATTCCCAGACCTGTTATGCTGAGGATTATTCAGGTAACTCTGGAACTGCTACTGGCAGTTGGACAGTTAGCGCAGCCAGTTCTGGTGGTGGATCTGGCGGAGGCTCTGGCGGTGGTCAAAGTACCGGAGTAACTGGAACTTTCGCTAAAGAAGTCTGGAATTCCATCAATGCAGGTGAAACTGCTAAAGTAGAAGTTACCAACGGAGCTATAGGAGTAACTGAAGTCAGCTTTAGCGTAGCAGATACTACTTACGGCGCTTGGCTGAAAGTTGAGAAGAAGGATAGTTTGCCTAGCGATGTCCAGAGCTTCAGCGGAAAAGTTTACAAAAATGTTGAAATTACTGAAAGCAATGTTAAGAAAGCTTTAACTGGCACAGCTAAGATTGATTTCAAAGTAACTAAAGTCTGGCTGAGCGAGAATGGCTTAGGTAAAACCGATGTAGCCATGCACAGATATGCTGAAGGTAAATGGAACGAGCTGAAAACTACGCTAGGAGAAGATGATGGAACTTATCAGCATTATTCCGCAGAAACTCCAGGATTCAGCTACTTTGTGATTGGGCAGAAAACTGGTACAGTAGCTAGTACAGCTAAAGGAGCAGTCGCAGAAAAAGCTGCTGGTGAAGAAGCAACTGGCGAGGAAGCAGTTGGTGAAGAAGCTGCAGCAGGAGAAGAAGTAGTGGCTGGAGCAGGCAAAGGCATCTGGACTTGGGTGATTGTAGTATTAGTGATCATTGCTTTGATTGCCATTGCTTTCTGGCTGAAGAAAAGATAATTAATTTACTTTTTTTTGTTTTTTCTTTTTTTATAATTTTCTATTAAATTTATCTACTATCTCTTGATGGGAGAGATGTTTTCTCATCTTGGCTAAACTGGTTCGATAGACCAGGCCAATATCAGAAGCAGTTACCTTAAATTTATCCCCTGCTTCTTTTTGGGTATGCTCTTTACCATCGTAAAAGCCAAAGAGAAATTCTATCACTTGTCGGTCACGTGAGTTGATATTAGGAGGAAATAATTCATCTCTGCTCTTTCCTCCGGCAATGGAGAGAGATTGCTCTTCAGGTGAGGGAAGACTTTGGTCTATTAAAGTATCTTCTAAAGTAAAATCACCCTCTTCATTCAGCGGTTTAGAGGTGGAGATATGTCTGGAAGTCTCTTCTATAGTGTAAGTTATGTATCTTTGAATACTTTGATGGATCCACCAGCGGGCATAGGTAGAGAAACGTGTGCCTCTACTTAAATCATACTTGTGGATGGCGATAAGTAAACCTAAATTACCTGCTTGAAGCAGTTCATCTTCCTCTAGATTTAGGTGGGGATAAATTTGGAGATGGTTAAGCATTTTCCCAGACAAGTCATGGACTAAACCAGAATGATGGGTGGTTAAAGTGGCAGTGAGTTGATCGATCTCTTCTCTTCGAGAGCTGAATGATGAGGGGACTATTTTCCGTTTTTCGATATATCTCTCACATAAAGGGGTCAAACAGTCAGGTGGCAGATTTAGTGAATAATAATCTAAAAAAGCTTGCCTTTCTGCAGGATAATCTCCATTAGACTCCTCCAGCTTTTTCTTTCTGCGGAGAAAATCATAATATCTCTTGCGTCTGGCAGAGATTAGATTCGCTTCTGGAGAGTTTTCTACCTCGGAAGAATCATCTTTACTTAGGGAAATTATTTTATCCAGACCGGCATATTCACGTAAAGTCTCATCTAAGACCCCAAGAGTTCTAGAGCAGATTACTTTTAATAAGTACAATTTATCTTCTCTAAGAAGACGAAAAGATTCTCTTTCTATTTCTCCTCCGTAGGCGGGATTTGGTTTTGAGATCATGGGTTTTGGTGGGAATTAGTCTTATTCTTCCCATAATTACTTAATTTTATAATAACTTATTTAAATAAATTGCTTATTATTGCTTATAGTGGGGCTGTAGTCTAGCTTGGTAGGATTTACCCTTGGGGAATAAATTCCAATCTGGGTAAGGCCGGAGAAAGTTCATTTAAATGGATTTACGGAATTCAAATCTTCGCAGCCCCAGTTTTTTATTCTCTTAGTCTAAGATTAACTTTAACAAAAGAAATACTTAAAAACAATAAAACAATTCTGTTGATTATGTATCCGCAGTCTCACTTTTTGTTTCCCTTCTTGATCAGCTTGATTTTAATAAAGTCTGGATTATTGGATTGGAAATTAGCCCTACTTTCCGGAATTATTGGAGTATTAATCGATTTAGATCATTTAATAGAACATATCCTTCTGGCTACTAAGAATAAGTTTTCTTTAGCGGATACCTGGAACAATGCGGTACATTATCATCGCTTTTCAGAGAGAAGCGTTTTGCACCATTGGTTGGGAATGCTCATTATTGGCTTAGTTCTGGTGGTAGTTTCGTTCTTAAACTGGAGAATTTCTTTAATCTTGGCTATTGCCTATTACAGCCATATGATTTTGGATCATATTTTTATTAGGGTTAAACCAAAATATGTCCTGAGATTGAAAGAAGAAGGGTTATTTCTTCAGATTCCTTATTATGAATTGGTTTTTGATGCGATCTTGGTGGTGGGGATAGTTTTGATTGGATTCTTTTAATTGAATTATATTGATAAAGATTTTTATTTTTGGAAACCTTAATAAAACCTAAAGAATTACCTTTAAAGATATGAAAGAGGTGATCCGGAAAGAAATTTTATTTGATTTAGCCCAAGCTATTGCCATTCTGGAACAGAAAGATGCCAAAGATGTGGAAGAGCTGAAAAAGCTGAGCGATCATGCCATCGAAGATGTTGCCCTGCATAAAGATTTAGATTTAATTTCTATTACCGTCCTGATTTATTCTATCTATAAAATCATTTCTAGCATTTCAGCTGAAGCAGAGAAAAATCTGCTTGCAGGATTAAAATCAGCTAAAAATAGTTTGGAACAGAATAATCTTTCCAGGTACAATCAAAATATTAAAGTCTTGTTTAATCTGGTGAGCAAGAGTAATATCAAAGTCAAAGAACATTTACAGGACGTGATGCAGGCAGCCAGGATTAAAAAAGGAACAGTTCTCTTGCAGAAAGGCCTCTCTATCGGGCAGGCAGCAGGTTTGATGGGCCTATCCAATTGGGACTTGCAGCAGTATGCGGGCAGGACTACGGCGATAGCCCAGCATCACGAAACTACTTCAGTTAAGAAAAGATTAGCTCTAGCTTTAAATTTATTTAATGCAAAATGAATAAAATACTCTTTTTTGATTCTGGACCGATCATCTCTTTAGTTATGTCAAGATTAATCTGGATCCTTCCGGAGCTGAAAAAGAATTACGGGGGAAAGTTTATGATCACTCCGGCAGTAAGGAGAGAATTGATTGAACGCCCTTTGGGAATCAAACGTTTTGAGTTTGAAGCTCTACAGGTGATGAAGCTGATCCGCGAGGGAGTTTTAGAAGTTTATGAAAAAGTGCCTGCTTCCAAAGTGAATCAATTAGAAACTTTAGCTAATGGTTCTTTTAAGATCAAGAATAAAACAATGGACGTGGTTCAGTCAGGAGAATTAGAGATTGCGGCTTGCGCATTAGAGACAGAAGCGGAAGCAGTAGTCATGGACGAGAGAACTTTAAGATTGTTTATCGAAAACAACAAAGAAATGACCCATCTATTAAAGATAAGATTCAATCAGGAGATTACTGCTGATCAGAATAAAATGAATCAATTCAGTTCTATACTTAAATCACTAAAGATAATTCGTTCAGTGGAATTGGTGGGAGTAGCTTATCAGCTAGGATTATTGGATGCTTACATTCCTGACCAGAAGGGGGGAGAGAAGACTCTTCTGGATGCGGTGCTCTGGGCAACCAAGTTTAATGGTTGTGCGGTAACTGAACCAGAGATTGAAGAGATGGAGAAAGTATTGTTGGGATAAATAGATAAATAAAATACAATTAGTTCTAGTTAATATGCTAAAAGAAAGAGGTTTGGCAAAAAAAGAGGTAGAAAAAAGACTTAAACAGTTCGGTTTAAATGAAATTAAAGATATTACTAAGACTACGTCTCTAAAAATTATATTGCGGCAGATAAAGAATAATTTCTTAGTTTACTTGTTATTTCTGGCTATGTTGATCTCTTTTTTTGTGGGCAAACCGGTTACTGCTTATACTATACTAGGGGTTATCTGTATGGTCGTAATTGTTGGATTCGTGCAGGAATATCGCGCAGAAAGAGCAGTCAGTGCCTTAAAAAGAATGCTGGTTCCGGTTTCTATAGTAATCAGGGATGGAAAAGAGCAAGAAGTTCAATCTATAAATCTAGTGCCAGGGGATATTCTAGTTTTAAGAAATGGTGAAAAGATTCCTGCTGACTGTATCTTATTAGAGGAGCATGAATTGCGCGTAAATGAGTCTGTTCTAAGCGGAGAATCAAAAGAAATAAGAAAAAAAGTTGGAAAGACAAGAAAATATATTGATGAAAATTTTATTTTTATGGGCACTTATATTGTCAACGGGAGGTGTAGGGCAAAGGTTCTGCATACCGGAATGAACACAAAGTTCGGAAAAATAGCTGGGCTAATTTCTACTACGGAAAAGGAATTGCCCCTCCAAAGAAAGGTGAATAATATTGTAAAGTACATGGTAATTCTGGCAAGTGCCATTTCTATACTAACCGGGGCAATAATTTGGTTAAGAAGCGCAGTGATAACTACTGAAATAGTCATAGATATACTGATTTTAGTGATTGCTTTGTCTGTTTCAGCTTTCCCAGAAGGTCTTCCAGTTGTTCTTATCACCACTTTAGCTTCTGGAGCCCATCGGATGGCAAAACAAAACGCTATTGTAAACAGGATGTCGATAATCGAAACTCTCGGGGAAACTACCGTGATTTGTTCTGATAAAACCGGCACGATCACAAAAGGAGAAATGACGGTTAAAAAAATATACGCAGACGATTCTTTTTTTGACGTTTCTGGAACCGGCTATGAGGTAAAAGGGGAATTCTTAGATCAAAATAACAAAGTAAATCTTAATAAAAAGCCATTTTTCACTGCATTATTTAATAACTTAGTTTTATGTAATGATGCCCGCATAGAAAGAACCGGGCAAGACCATGAATTTCGGGCTATCGGCTCTCCTACAGAGGCAGCGCTCCTGGTCCTTGCTGCCAAAGCAGGTCTTTTTCGAGAGGATCTGAACTTTAAAAGAGTTCAAGAACTTCCTTTTAATTCTGAAAGAAAAATGATGTCAGTCTTATGCCAGGTAAATAAAGATCAAATCGTTTATTCAAAAGGTGCGCCAGAATATTTGCTTAAACACTGTAATTTTATTCAAAAAAAAGGCAAAATCATCAGGTTAACCGAAAGAGAGCGAAAAAAAGTCCTGAAAGCAAATAGTTCTATGAACCTGAAGTCTTTAAGGACCTTGGCTTTTGCATATAAAATCGTTAATTCTGTTACTAAAATTCATTTGGAGGAAAATCTTATTTTTATCGGATTGGTAGGGATGGAGGATCCTCCGCGCGAGGGAGTGAAAGAAGCTCTCAGGCAATGTAAAGATGCGGGGATAAAAGTTAAGATGATCACCGGGGACAATAAAGAAACTGCCCTGGCGATTGCTAGAGAGATAGGACTATACGGAAAATTAATGGGGGGAGATGAACTGGAGAGCCTTACTGATGATGAGCTTGCGAAAATCATTATTTCTATCTCAATTTTTTTCCGGGTTAAGCCGGAACATAAATTAAAGATAGTAAAGGCATTAAAAGCAAAAGGAGAGATAGTAACTATGACTGGTGATGGTGTTAACGATGCCCCAGCCTTAAAAGAAGCGCAGATCGGGATTGCTATGGGAAAAAATGGCACAGATGTTTCCCGTTCGGTTGCAGATCTAACCTTAAAAGATGATAATTTTAATACGATTGTCTTAGCGATTAGTGAGGGAAGGGCCATCTTTAATAATATCCAGAAATTTGTAACTTACCAGCTATCCTGTAATTTCGCAGAGCTAGCAATTATATTTGTAGGGGCTTTACTAGCTCCATTTTTAGGCTGGCAAGTACCGCTTTTAATCGCATTACAGATCCTTTTCATGAATCTTGTAACTGATAATCTTCCAGCGATAACTCTAGGTTTTAACCCTTCTTCAAAAGATATTATGAAGAAGAAGCCTAGAAAAGAAGCAGGTATATTAAATCGGAACCTAATGGCTATTCTTTTTTTTACAGGTGCAATTCTGGCGCTTTTAGTCTTATTTAGTTATTATTTTGCCCATAATGTTTTGGGAGAAAGTTTAGAATATTCAAGGACAGTGGCTTTGTTCTCTCTAATTTGCCTGGAAATTGCTTCTGCTTTTAATTTTAGGTCATTCAGGAAGGGAGTTTTAACCCGCAGCGTGCTGATTAATCCTTATTTATTCTATGCTTCAGTGATTTCTCTGTTTGCAACTTTAATGATTATATACACCCCTTTGAGTAAAGTGTTTGAAACTGTGCCTCTGCGATTAAATGGGTTTATACTGGCTATTTCTGTTTCTTTGTTCTTGCTAATCGTTTTTGATCTGCTGAAGTATATCAATAATAGAAAGAAAATTTTTGATTTAGACCAAATTTAAAATTGACCAAGCCATTGTTAACACGATTCCTCCGCCTAACAAACAACCAGAAAACTTACCAATTGCCACCGTTAGTATTGTCCTCTGGCTTTTTATTTTTAATCGGCTCATTTTCTGCCATTGATAACCTTCAAATAAACCTGCAAGCCCATCAGTGATAGCATTTCCAACCAAACCCCCAACTATCGCTCCCAAAATACCAAACAATTCTGCACCAGACAAGGCAAAGATTGCCAGAATTCCATTATCTATTATTCCAAACCAGATTTCAGCTTTCACTGCTTGTATCGGAACTCTGGATAGATAAAGAGGAAGAAGGCTTAATATTCCCCCGGCAATTAAAATAGGCCCGATGATTATTTTTTGAGCCACAAAAAAGTAACTCACTAGGAGTACAATCATTGTTAGTACAATTATATTTACACCAGCGGTGATTAAATTATCTTTTTTTAGTTTAATCATTATTGGTACTACCAATCTAAAAGTATTAAAACTTTTTGTTTTTGGGTAAACGATTACGTTTCTAGAAATAACCATTAATCTCTCTTCTACCAAAGAAATGTTTTTAAATGGGTTTTGTTTATGGAAGAGAAATGGCTAAAAAATGCATTCTCTGCGATGGTAAAGCGAAGTTTAAAATAAAAGATTCTACCGATTTTTATTGCCAAGACTGTGCGGAAGATAGTTTTTCTGATTTAGACTTATTAGTGAAAGTGGAAGAGGAAGCCCAGCAGCTGAAGAGGATACTACAGGAAAAAATGAATGATTTATCTGAAACTGAACAGGAGTTAGATTCCATGCTGGAACAGAAGAAAAGCAAACTTAAAAGGAATATTAAAGATGTATCCGACGATTAAATTAGGGAAGATTAATACTTCTAAAATTGAACTAATTGATATTACTAAAGCCTGGCTGGCTATCTCTCTAGCTTTTGCCTTGGTTTATTCCGGGGCAAGCTTATTAGGGGGAGATGTAGTGAAGATATTTTCAGTTAATTTTCTGCTGATTTTTTTAGTTTCTTTATTTACTGCGGGATTGGGTTTTTTGCTGCATGAACTGGCCCATAAATTCTCTGCCCAGCATTATGGATGCACCGCAGAGTTCCGGGCTTTCGACCAAATGTTATATCTAGCGGTAGGTTTGGCAGCTTTAGTTGGTTTTATTTTTGCTGCTCCCGGAGCGGTAATGATCTCGGGGATGGTCACTCGGAAAGAAAACGGAATTATTAGTTTGGCTGGGCCTTTAACTAATTATGTTATAGCTCTGATCTTTTATGGGCTGAATTATTTAGTTCCTACCTTGGGATTTATTTTTCTGACCGGTTTTACCATTAATCTTTGGCTGGGATTGTTTAATCTGATCCCTTTCGGGAACTTCGACGGAATAAAAATATTCCATTGGAGCACGCCCCTCTGGCTGGGGATGGTGGTTTTCGGGCTGGGATTTATGTTTGGAATTTAGGAAAAACCAGCAATTTGGGGTGATATTCGACGATAAGCAGCGAAATGTTTATATACTTAATGATTATACTTTATAAATTAGCGAGCTTTTCTAATCAAAGGTCGGATCGGAAGAAAAATAAAGAAGGTGCGGATGAAGGATACTTCTCTGTACTCTCTTAAAAAAAAGAAGGTGATTGAAACTGAAGCAACACGTCTTTCAAGAGGTAAAAAAATTTAAAATTCAGCGGTGTTGCAAAGGCTGTGGCAAACGAATTGTAGTGGAAAATGCCAACAGATATTATTGCATCGACTGCCGAGGATATTAGTTCTTTTTCTTTTTTTTTAATTTTGTTTTTGTTTCCCTATAAAAACTGAATCGAAACGTTTATAAATCAAGCCTTTAAATTAAGTCTAAAATGTTCTATCAGGTAAAAGTTAAGGATTATATCCGGGTACCTCCGAAAATGTTTAATTTGTGCCGAGCAGAGGCGGTACTGGCTAATGTTAAGTCCAGCTATGAAAACTTTATCTCTAAAGAATTAGGCTTTGTGCTCAACGTGCTTAGTGTAGGCCAGGTTAAAGAGGGAGTAATTGTACCTGGTGATGGGGCAGCTTATTATGATTCTGAATTTGAATTATTAACTTTCAAGCCGGAAATGAACGAATTAGTTTTCGCTAAAATTAGAGATGTTACTGATTTCGGGGCATTTATGGAATTGGGGGGAGTGGAAGGTATGACCCATATTTCCCAGAGCATGGATGATTTCGTTTCCTTTAGTAAAGATAAGGTCCTACAGGGAAAGAAAACCGGCCTATCTTTAAAAGTTGGAGATAATTGTAGAGCCAGAATTATTGCGGTTAGCTATAAAGATATGAATAATCCGAAAATCGGGTTGAGTATGCGTCAGGAAGGTTTAGGTAAATTGGAATGGTTAGACCAAGCAGCGCAGCCTAAAGAAAAGAAAGAAGAGAGTGCTGAAGCGGTAGAACCTAAAAAAGAGAAGAAAGAAAAGAAGAGTAAAAGTGAATAGAACTTAATCAAAAAAAAAAGGCGAAAAGCCTTTTAATCGTAAATAAACGATTTCATACTTTATTTACGAAAATAAAACTTAAAATATAATTATTAAAATGGCCAAGAAAAAAGCTTGCAAACGTTGTAAATTGTTTGTAGAAGGAGAGAAATGCCCTGGCTGCGGTTCAGACTCATTCAGCACCAGCTGGCAGGGTAGATTATATATTGCTGATGCTAATAAATCCCTGATTGCAGAGAAGTTGGGAATTAAGGTCAAAGGCGAGTATGCCATCAAGGTGAGATAAATCATGAAAGTTAATATTCAAGAGAAAAAAGAAAATCTATTTTTGAAAAGGATGGAAGTTAAAGGTACGATTGAAGCGGATAAGGTCACTCCCAGCAATACCCAATTAGCAGAAGTCTTAGCTAAAGAATTAACTAAAGAAGTTAGTTTAGTGGTAGTCAGAAAGATTCATAATCATTTTGGCAGTAAAAATGTTGATTTTTTAGCGGTAGTTTATGCTACTGAAGAAGCAAAAAAGAAAGCTGAGCCGAAGAAAAAAGAGAAGAAAGCTGCTCCCGGTGAGCAGAAATAAGGATAAAAGCAGAGATATTATCATAGCGTGATTTAAACGGAGGTTACCTAAGAGAAGATCAAAATTAATGATTTCTAGCACAGAAATCATCCTCTTTTTGATTAAACTTTTTCGTAAAAAGTTTATGGCGAAACAAGCAGGTGCGAAAAAAATTGAGAAAGGCAAGGTTACTCAGAAGGCTAAAAAAGCAGGAAAGAAATTAGGAGCTTTATACGAATTAGCTGGAGAGAGCTTCAAGCGCAAGAATCGGTTCTGCCCTAAATGCGGTCCGGGAATGTACCTGGGCAAGCATAAAGACAGAGATGTCTGCGGCAAGTGCGGCTATGTAGAGATGAATAGGAAGTAGATGGGCTTATTCTTTTAAGTATTTATCCAATAGTAGTAAAAGTGTAGATAAGTTTATAAATAGTAAATTCATTTTTGAATTATGTCCTACCGAGAATTACCTCAAGTTAAAGGAGTAGATTTTGATATTTATACCCAAATTAGTAAAAGACCCCGAAGTTTTCTGGATTTGCAGGTTGGAGATAGATGTAATTTTAAGTGCGTATATTGTTTTACTGGAGCAGGAGAAGAAGTAAGAGGATTAGCGGAACAATATCGTCACAGAACAAGTAAGATTGCCAATCTTTTAACTGCTGATGAGCATGTAGGCCTATTAGATATAGCTAGAAAAAGTGGTATTAAGAATTTGGTCATTTCTAGTGAAGGAGAAAATACTTTATATGAGGCCCAACTACTTGAGGTAATAAGATACGCAGGAGATTCTGGTTTTTCAATTGCAATGTTTACGAATGGATCCAAAATTGATGGTAAATTAGCCAGAAAATTTAATGATAATCGGATCACTTTAATTGCTAAGCTAAATTCTTTAAACCCAACTAAAAATTCTATAATTTCTGGCTGTAGTGATAATGGATATACCTATGCTGAATTAAATGGAATGCTTGTTCCTGATTATATTCATAGATTGAAAGATGCAGGATATTCTTCAGACCATTTTGCATTGAATATGGTTATAAATTCAGCTAATCAAGATGAATTATTGGATTTCTGGTCCTGGGCAAGAGAGCCATCTACGGGAATAATGCCCTTCGGAGAATTTTTAGAGCCGACCGGTTTTGTGAAAGGACATGACGAATTAAAAGTATCCCCTGGAAGAATGACAGAATTAAAAAAATCTGTTAGGAAATTAGACCATTCATTAGGACACCAATATGATGAATTACCTGAAAGCACCAGATTATTGGACATGAGATTTTTAATAAATCCATTTGTAGTTGTCGTTGATAGTAGAGGATTTGTAAAAGATTTAGCAGCAAATTTTGATCTAGATTCTGTTCATGGTAATGTAAGGGATATTGATTTAGAGCAAATTTTGAGATAACTTAATACCAGTACTACTATATGAGGATAACCCGCAAAACATTTATAAATGGTTAACTATTCTTCATTTTTTTTTGGATTAAAGTATGGTTAGGGGTAATTTAATATGGTTAAAAAAACTATCGCTTGGGTTGATTATGAACCGAAATATGTTAAATTTTATCAAGATGGGCTGAAAAATACTTTTCCGGGAACTGAGATTGATCATTTTAATACCGGGACTGATTTTAGAACTGCGGTAAAATCTCGACCTTATGATTTGATTGTGATGGAACCAATAATTATTCCTCCTGAGAGCGATACTGATTTGACCCAAACCGGGTTATCTTTAGTAAGAGAGATTAGGGCTAGTGGTCATAATATTGAGACACCGATTGTATTTTATACTATTGAATCGTTGGCTGAACTAGAGAGAAAATGTGTGGAACAATGCGGTTATGATTTTCAGAGGTTAAAGGTTAAAGCACTGCGCAAACCTGAATGTGTATTATTATCTGAGATGGTCCTAGAGGTTAAAGAGTATCTTCGATAGAGGATTCTTTCAATTATTCTCTCCATCACAATTAACTTAATAAAATCATTCTTTCTTTAGAGATTAAATGTCTCAAAACAATTTTTTTAGAATCAACGCAGACTTACATCTGCACGGCCTATATTCCGGAGCAGTAAGCGCGAGCATGATCCCTAAAACTATTGCCGAGCAAGCTCCTTTAAAAGGCCTGCAGCTGTTGGGTACAGCGGATATTCTGCATGCGAAATGGATTGAATTGGTTAAAGAACATTTGAAACCAACCGAAGATGAAGCGATATTAGAACATCAGAACGGAACTAAATTTATTCTGCAAACAGAAGTGGAAGATAATAATCGGGTGCACCATATTATTTTATTTCCTTCTTTTTCTAAAGTAGAAGAAGTCAGAGAGAAATTAAAATCGAAATGTAAGAATTTGGATTCTGATGGTAGACCGAAACTCTGGTTAAATGGAACTGAAATCGCAGAAATCTGTCTGGATGCAGGATGTTTGGTTGGTCCTGCCCATGGATTTACTCCCTATTTCGGGATTTACAGCAAATTCAATTCTTATAAAGATTGCTATGGAGATAAATGGAGAGAGATTTCATTTTTAGAGTTGGGTTTAAGTGCAGATACGAATATGGCTGATCGGATTTCTGAATTGCATCATCTTACTTTCCTGAGCAATTCTGATTGCCATTCTCCCTGGCCTAACAAACTGGGCAGGGAATTCAATATTTTTCTGGTTGAGGATGTTTCTTTTGTCGAAATTAAGAAAGCATTAAAGAGGGAGCAGGGCAGGAAATGTATCTTGAATGCAGGGTTTAATCCTTTAGAAGGAAGATATCATAAAACTAGATGCCGGGGATGTCTAACCTTCTTTGAGCCAAAGGAAGCAGTTGGTTTTAACTGGAAATGTCCTTCCTGCGGAAACGCAATCAAAAAGGGAGTGGATTTTAGAGTTAGTGAATTAGCTAGTTTAGAAGCGGGAGTGCATCCAGAGCATCGTCCGGATTATAAATATATTATTCC
The DNA here is from genome assembly GCA_035290865.1 of Candidatus Nanoarchaeia archaeon. GTDB lineage: Archaea > Nanobdellota > Nanobdellia > Woesearchaeales > GW2011-AR9 > DATDTM01. The sequence continues at coordinate 8,140 of DATDTM010000015.1, read as the reverse complement.
CTTGAATGAGATTATTGGATTGGCGCTTGGGGTCAAGAATACCTGGTCAGATAAAGTTCAATTAGAATGGAAAAAGTTTATTACTGTTTTTGGCCCGGAAATTAAAGTTCTCCTAAATGTGCCTTACGAAAAATTAGAAGAGATTAATCCTAAGGTGGCTGAGTACGTGCAATATTTCCGGGAAGGAAAAATAAAGTATGTACCTGGCGGAGGGGGAGTGTACGGGCAATTGGTTCCTCCGGGAAAAGTGGTAGAAATCAAAGAGTTCCGGGAGAAACAGAAGAGATTAGGAGAGTTTTAAGTGCTGGTTTGATGATTTTTTTTAAAGTGATTAGTCCAATTAACCTTTTTCAGTAAGATATTTAAAAACTAAGCTTTTCTTAGGGGTATTATGACCATTAATACTGCTCAAGAACTCAAACAGAAATACCTGAACTTTTTTAAGAATAAAGGGCATGCAGTAATCCCTTCCGCGCCCCTCATCCCAGCTAATGATGCCTCAGTCTTATTTAATACCGCTGGAATGCAGCCTTTAGTGCCCTTCTTTTTAGGAGAAAAACATCCTTTAGGGAAAAGATTAGTAAATGTCCAGAAATGCCTGCGCACAGTAGATTTTGAAAATATTGGAGATGATATTCATCATACTTTTTTCCTGATGTTAGGTAATTGGAGCATCGGAGATTATTTCAAGAAAGAAGCGATCAGCTGGAGTTATGAATTCCTTACTTCTAAAGAAGGGCTTAACCTTCCCTTAAAAAAATTAGCTGTTACAGTTTATGAAGGAGGTAAGGGAGTGCCCCGGGATGAGGAATCTTATGCGCTCTGGAGAAGTTTAGGAGTTCCTGAAGCTAGAATCGCTTTTCTAGGAAAAGATAATTTCTGGATCGCCGGAGAGAGCGGCCCCTGTGGTCCTTCCACGGAAATGTTTTATTGGAAAGGTGAGAAAGAAGCCCCAGCGAAATTTAATCCCGAAGATAATAATTGGGTAGAGACCTGGAACGATGTCTTTATGGCTTATAATAAACAGGCTGAGGGCAGGGTAATTCCTTTGAAACAAAAGAATGTGGATACGGGCATGGGCTTGGAAAGGACCTTAGCTGCGCTTTCTGGCCAGAAAAGCGCTTATGAGACAGATTTATTTCTGCCGATGATCCATCAATTGGAAAAGATCAGCGGAAAAAAGTATGCAAAAGAGCAGAAAGCGATGAGGATTATTGTTGATCATCTTCGGGCTTCTGTATTTATTTTAGGAGAGGATAATTTTGTTACCCCTTCAAATGTGGATCGCGGTTATATCCTGCGCAGATTAATCCGCAGAAGTGTGCGTTATGGTAAATTGCTGGGATTGAAAGGACTCTTTACAGCTGAGATAGCTAAAGAAGCGGTTAAGATTTATGGAGATTCATTTCCAGAGCTGGAGAGGAATCATGATCGTATCTATATAGAATTGGAAAAAGAAGAAGAAAAATTCGAGAAGACTTTAGAGACGGGACTGAAAGAGTTAGAGAAAATGGCGGTTCAGAATAAACTTATTTCCGGAAAAGATGCTTTCTTATTATTCCAAAGTTATGGCTTCCCCTTAGAAATGACTGAAGAATTAGCTTCCGAAAAGGGAATTAAAGTAGATACAAAAGGATTCTGGTCTGAATATGAGAAACATCAGCAGCTTTCTAGGATCGGTGCAGAGAAGAAATTTAAAGGGGGATTAAGCGATACCTCTTCCGAGACTACGAAATTGCATACGGCAACCCATCTGCTCAATGAGGCTTTGCGTAAAGTTCTCAAAGAAGAGATTAGGCAAAGGGGCAGCAATATCACTCCAGAACGGCTAAGATTTGATTTTAATTTCGATCGAAAATTAACTGATGATGAGGTTCGGAAAGTCGAAGAGGAAGTGAATAAAAGAATCAAAGAGAAGCTGGAAGTGGTGCGGGAAGAGATGCCGGTAGAAAAAGCGTTCCAGTCAGGGGCGCATGGTGAATTCGGAGCGAAATATCCAGTTCAGGTTTCAGTTTATACTATTGGCAGACCTGGGGCAAAAGAAGGTTATTCTAAAGAGATCTGTATGGGCCCCCATGTGAAAAATACTAGCGAATTGGGAAAATTCAAAATACTTAAAGAGGAAAGTTCTGCGGCCGGGATCAGAAGAATCAAGGCGGTGCTGGAATAAAATGTTAGGTTCAATTCTAGCCTGGCTAGGTAATTTCTCTAAAGAGCTGATTTATGTTTTGGGCTATCCGGGATTAGTGATCTTGATGGCCATGGAGAGTATGATCTTTCCCCTGCCTTCAGAGTTGATCATGCCCCTAGCTGGATTTTTAGTAGCAGAGGGTAAATTTAATTTCTGGCTGGTAGCTTTGTTCAGTTCGCTGGGCAGTCTGCTCGGTTCGTTGATCTCTTATTATCTGGGTAAGTTTGGCGGTAATCCCTTGATTCTTCGCTATGGAAAATATTTATTTTTAGATGCAACTGATCTGCAGAAAACCGAGGCTTGGTTCCAAAAAAGCGGAGAGAAAACTATTTTTATCAGCCGTTTTATTCCGGTAGTCAGACATCTGATTTCTATCCCAGCAGGAATCGCTAAGATGGATCTGAAAAAGTTCTCTGTTTATACGGTGTTAGGAGCAACAGCCTGGAACATGTTTTTAGCCTATCTGGGATTTTTCTTAGGAGAGAGATGGAATGAGGTTAAACATTATTCGGAATATTTTAGTATCCCAGCGGCTTTGCTGCTTTTAATCGTGGGGGGATATTTTATCTATCGGCACATCCAGAATAAGAGAAAAGAGAGGCAGAGCGAAAAAGAGCTGCTTAAAACCAAAAGTATTTAATTGAGGCTGATTTTCTGGATTTAAGATGAAGCCAACGTATAAATTTTTAGAGCATACTGCAGATATCTTATTCCAGGCGAAAGCTGAAACTCTGGGAGAATTGTTTGAACAATGCGCTTTAGCAGTAGAAGAATCGATGATTAAACTTAAACAAATCCAGCCGAAAAAAGAAATAAAGATCAAAGGTAAGAATCTAAAATTAGAATATTTACTTTTTGATTTCCTTAACGATTTATTATTCTATAAAGATGCCCAGCAATTATTATTGAGCAAATTTAAATGTACTGTTAAGGAAGGTAAAAATGGCTATGAACTGAACTGTTCTGCTTTCGGAGAAAAACTAAATCCGGAAAAACATGAGCAGAAAGTGGACGTAAAAGCTATCACCATGCATCTATTTGAGATTAAGAAAAAAGGCAAAAGTTGGATGGCTCAGGTCTTAATAGATATTTAAGAGTATTTATAATTTTCTAGAAATAAAAGTAATAGAAAGATATATAAATTAAAGAGGATATTATTAATATATGACTTCAGAAGTACAATTGATTATGGAAAAATTAAACCATATTGAATTAGATTTAAGTTTTATCAAAAAACATATTTCTGACCTTGACCAGGTTTTAACTGATGATGACAAAGAAGCAATCCAAGAGGCTAAAGCTGATCTGAGAGCAGGTAAAACAAAAAGGTTGAATTAAATTGTATGCAGTAGAAGCATCCCAACGCGTCCAGAAGTTCTTAGATAAATTAGATCAACATTTACGAGAAAGAATAGAGGAAAGGTTAAAAAAGTTAGGAGAAATTCATATTCCTAGTGATGCAAAATTCATATCTAGAGATGAAGAGGGAAATAAAATCTTTAGGTATAGGATCGGGGATTACCGTGCGTTATACCTGGTTAAAGATGGCGAAGATTTAATCTTAATAGTTAAGGTTGGTAAAAGGTCTAGGATATATGACTAATAATACTTTTTTTTTGGACCAGTATACTGAAAGAGGTTAAAAATGAATTCTTTATATGATCTAGCTGAACAAATCCGGCGCTGCACTAAATGTCCGCTCTGGAAGGGAAGGACTTTAGCAGTTCCTGGCGATGGGGCTGAAAAAGCTAAGATCATGGTCATCGGAGAGGCTCCCGGAGCGGAAGAAGATAGGCAAGGATTACCTTTCGTGGGTAGAGCAGGAAAATTGTTGAATGAAATGTTAGAAATTGCAGGATGGAAACGCTCAGATATTTTTATCACCAATTGCCTGAAGTGCAGGCCGCCTAAAAACCGGGCTCCGCAAAAAGAAGAATTAAAAAATTGTCGGGAATGGCTGGAGCAGCAGATAGAACTGATTAAGCCAGAATTGGTAGTAGTATTAGGCCGGGTGGCCAGTTCTCAATTATTGGGAAAGGATAAGATCAAAGATATTCATGGAAAGATTATGATTAAAGAGGGACTGAAATATTTTGTTACTTATCATCCTTCTGCGGGTTTAAGATTCAAGAAATTCAAAGAGAAGCTGAAAGAAGATTTTTTGGTTTTAGGAAAGTTAAACTATCGATGATAAACTACCTCGCAGATAGACTCAGCAAACATTTATAAACTTTAATCTATTGTTTAAAGTGGGTTATGAAAATGAAGAGACTATTTTTGTTAATATTAATTATATCTGGATGGAGTTCTTTGATTTTAGCCCTGCCTGATTTAGCAGTGCAGGAAATTATTATCGCTGAACCAGGAGAGCCGGGAGCAGTTATGGATCTCAATGTTTTTATACAGAATATTGGTCAGGAAGCTGTAAAAACTCGGCTGCCAGCACAAATTTATTTTGATAATGATCAATCAGGAGGAACCTATCCTTTAATTTCACTCTATGTCGATACTCGGATAGATAAAGCCGTGCGGGCAGTAGAAATTGTTTCAGCTGATGGAAGTAAAATTGAGCAATATCCGGTAAAAGAAAAGGTTAGTTATCTGCAACCAGCCTTGAGCGGAGAAGCTTTAGATAAAAAATTGCAGGAGCTGGAAAAACGCTTAGAACTTTCTCCTGAAGAAAAAGTTAAAGCTTTAAAAGAAGCAGAAGAGTTTTATTCCAAAGAGCATAGTCTGGAAATTGAAGGCTGGTTTATCACTCTTCAGCCAGAGGAAACCGCTAAGTTAGATTCTAAAGTTTTATCTTACAATTATCCTTTTGAAGAGGTGTCCAGTTTGGAATCGAAAATTCATCATTTTAATATCTTACTTGACCCGGAAGGGGAGCTGGGCGAAGAAAAAACTTTCAATAATTTTCTGGCTAAATCATTTATAGTTTCTCCTACCATTTTAGAAGGTCCGCTTTCAAAAACCTCTAAATATCCTGCTTTAGCAGAAGGAGAATATTTTGTCACTCGTTTAGGCTGTTCAGAATTAAACGGGAAAAAAGTCTGCAGCGAATTAAATGATGATGGCACCTGGACAGTTTCGGTTAATGAAGAAGAGCAGACTTACGATTTATACGGATTGTTAATGAAATGGCTCAACGGCTTATTCAGTGATGGCAAATTAGCAGCAGCCCAAGATTTAGGAGGAGTAGAAGTAACTGTTTATGTTAATGGGTATAAAGTTAGCACGGTTTAATTTTTTTTTAACTTGTTTTTCATTAGCTATTAATCTTTACCGATAGGTTTAAATAAACTAAATAAAAAATAATTCTTAGATGATGATGGTCTACACAGAGAAAGCGTTCTCTGGTCGTCGTCACCATGCCTTTCGTTCAGACTCAAGCCACGGTGGCACAATCTGGTAATGCGCGGGATTGCTATGGGCAAATCTGTCCTTCAGATTTCCTTCTTTACCAGTCAAACATCCCGTCCCTCTGGGATTCCCGGTTCAAATCCGGGCCGTGGCGTTCATTTTTTTTTAGAAATATTTATATATTACTAGGAATATCATAAACTATTCAAAGAGAATATACCGCTTATTTTGATGATAAAAATGGAACTAAAAATATTTAGCGATTTTATAGCAGAGGGAGTTTCTGCAGAAGAAAAGAAACGGTATGGCCCGGCAGTAAGCAATTATTACAAAGCCCTCACTTTTCTATGTTCCTATCTAATTAAAGAGAGGTTGGGAAAATATCCAGGGAATCATACGGAAATATTTCTTTTCCTTAGGGTCTCTTTCCCCCAAATCTATGAGGTTGTTGATGGTGTATTTAGCATTTATCGCGAATCTTATGATCATTTAATGATTAAAATCGATAGTGAGAGAATTAAAGATGCAATTAAAAAAGTTTCCCAGCTTGGAAAAATTGAGAAAGAGTTTGCTGAAGATCTTAAAAAGTTATAAAGAGATTAAAGATATCATTATCTTTGGATCTTTAGTTAAAGGCAGGAGTAACCCAGAAGACTTAGATTTGGCCCTTTTAGTTACAGAATCAGATTTAGGCCTGATCTCTAAAGTTAAGAAAGAGTTAGGCCTGAATCAGGTTCATCTTGAACTTATCTTTTTAGATGAATTGATTTACAACACCTTATTTTTAAGCCTGGTTAATGAAGGATATAGTGTTCTTAAAGGAAAATACTTAAATGAATTATTAGGTACAAAACCAAAGCGGTTGTATGCTTATGATCTTATTCACCTGAATCAATCCCAGAAAACACTTTTCGGAAAGGCTTTGCGTTTAACTTTAGTTAAAACGAAAGGGATAAGGGTGAGTGCAGGTGCGGTCTTGATTCCTTTATCTCAATCCAGTTATTTCGAAGATTTCCTTAAGGCCTGGGAGATGAAGTATAAAACTCGGGAATGGACAGTGATCTGAGTTTTTAATCTCAGAAAAGCGAAGAGTATATAAATGAGAAAAAATTACTTTATCTAAAAACAGGTGTAGGGATAGATGAATGTAGATAAACATAAGGTTTGGTTATTTCTGATTGTAGCAGTGATAATTACTACAATTATTATATTTAATTATGATTGGTCCATCACGGGTCAAGCTTTTTATGAATATTCTGGGGAGGGGTCTAATACAAAATATGAATGTCCTGTTGGGGAATTCTTGATTAAGAGTTCAGTTTATAGGGGGGAAGAAGGATGGTTGAGTGTTCCTCATTGGGGTTGTTGCCAATATGATTATATGTGTACACATAATACTAATCATGATATTACGCAAATAGCACATGATTATGATGTATCTAAAGAGTATTCGCCTTATGGCTTTACCTGTTTTTATAAAAATAATCAATTTGATTACTATGATGACGCCAGCAATGGGTATACATTCTTAAATAAAACTGGTAAAGAAGTAAAGGTTTTAGAGAATGATTTTTTAATGAATAAAAATAGTCCGTACTATCTTGCAGAAGGATATTGCGGTTCAAATAATGTTTGGTATGACTGTTTTCCCAAAACAGGTAATTATGTTCCATCCGATTTTCCTGAAATTTATTGTTATAACAGTAATTTTTATAACTGTAAAAAAGAAGAGTATGGTAAAATAGTCAGTAATGCTCTTTGTTTTAAAAGTCAACAATTGGATTATTACTGGTTTGTATGTGATGCCGCTAGCAAGGGTGATATTAAAAGTGTTTTAGGAGTTGGTTATCTTTGTAATCTGAATAACTGGATTAAAGGGGAAGAAGGAAATATTAGTGGTGATTATGTTTACCATAATACTCAGTGGATATCCAATACCTATTGCAAATCCTGTAAAAAAGGGGAGAAATGCATTTTTAGTGATGAATATTTGAAAAATTTAACTGAACCTATTTATTCGGTGTTACAAACTGCAGAAAAAACAGGAACAGTTGGTTGTAGTTCTGAACAGCAATGTATAGGTAGTAATCATAAAGCTGTAGCTTATGATACTGTTAATCTAAATGATAAACAACTGATTTGTGGAACTATGAACCGTTGGCTTAAGTGCACTACCAGTAATAAAGGGGTGTTTAGTGATAGTGGAAAGTTTGTTTGTACAGAAAATGGCTGGACTAAAAAAGTGAGTATAGAAATATGTTATAATAAGATTGATGATGATAAAGATGGAGATATAGATTGTAAAGATTCAGAATGTCAAGGCCTTTCTGTTGCTACAGGCAAATGCATTACTAGTTCTATTAAACTCATTGGTACTGGCGGAACTTTGTCTGATGATACTAATTCTTTAAAACCAGAAAACCTAAAGAAAAGAAGTGCTTTATGCACTAAGCCAACAGATTGTGTTAATGCTAATGGGGAGTGCATAGGTTACGATACTCCTTATGCCACCTCTGGAGGAGTGTTCAATTGCGGAAAAGATAATATCTGGAAGAAATGTACTCCTGAAGGGAAAAATGTAAAGAGTGA